>JAUXIQ010000229.1 GCA_030620925.1 Nitrospinota bacterium | reverse complement strand
GGTCCTGGAGATAAGAGACCAGCCAGTCCCGGTTGACCTTCGCCGCCAGCAGCGTCAGCTCCGGCCCTATCTTTTGCGCTTCTATGGGGCCATTGTAATAGAGCCCTCTCACCTCATGGCAGGTCAGGCAACCGGCGTCGGCGAAGAGCTCGCGCCCCTTTTCCAGGGACGGCCTGTATTCTTCCGGTACACCGTTCCTCGCCTCTGTCTCGCCCCTTAAAGTCATGAGAAAGGCTGTGATGGCCTCAGCCTGTTCTTTCTTGAACTTGTAATCGGGCATGTTCGTCTTTTTCCAGTACTTTTTGGGCGAGAGCAGGTACTCCGTCAACCAATCCCGGTTTACCTTGGTACCGATAAGTGAGATGGCAGGGCCTATCTTTTTTATATTTTCGTGCCCCTTCGTCTCGTGGCACGCAGCGCACCCCTTTTCACGGAACAGGCGCTTCCCCTCGGTAAGCTGGGGAGCTGCGCGGAAGTCGGGTTCCTTGTGGCAGCGGCCGCAGTAGCCGTAGGCGTAGCGCTCATCTAATATAGGCTGCTGCCAATCCCTGGTGGTGCCGTGGGCTTCATCATAGGTGGTGGCTATTCCCTGCCCGCCGTGGCAGACGGTACAGCCGTATTTCTCTACAGGGTGCTTTTTAAGGAAATTACCGGGGTGGGTGTTGAACGGTCTCTCCTCATTTGCGCAAGAGGGATCGTCTATCCCCAGGTGGCAGCTGACGCATCGATCCGCACGATCGAGTTCCTTCACATAGACCTGCTTCATCTCCGGAAACCCGGGAAGCAGGCTTTTGCTCTTCGCGTCCGCCTGCCTTTTAGCGTCCTCACCCTCCGCCTGCTTCAAATCCTTCCCTGCCGTGCAGCGCTGCTCCTGGATGAAAACCTTCTGGTAGCGCATCCATTCTTTTCCGCGTTCGGCACGAATCACCAGCACTATGACGACGGCAAGGGCAACGCCCAAAATGGCGAAATATCTGTTCATATTCTTTCCGCTGGGAGTAGGGCGACCCCGCTGTGCCGCGGGGCGGTCGCCCTATTTTAAACGGACGACCTCAGTCGGTCAGATATTGAACCACGGAGTGGTCAGAATATATTTGACGTTCAGGGTCAGCCTTAACACTATCTTTATTACCACGCCGGCCATGAGCAGAAACAGCAGCATGAGTATAACATAGCGCGCTCTTCCGACCTCCTCCAACAGACCCCTCTTGAGCCTGGCCGGTAAGTAGATTCCCAACCCGAAGTAGATGGACAGGAAGACTATTCCCCCGTAAAGCGGTAAGCTGCGCAACCCCTCAGCGCTGTTCTTAACCATCTCACGGCTCTCCCACGGCCAGTAGAGCTGCCAGTGGAGACCTCTCATGTAATAGCCGATGGCTATGAGGATAAACCATAGGGCAAGGCCGACGGTGAAGGTTATTATTGCCAGTTTCCGCTTCCGGAAAGTATATTCCTCGACGCCATCCGGGTTGGTATCCAGATAGGGAATAAGCATCAACCCCACGATTATCAGCAGCGGTATCATGACCCCTGCGATCCAGGGATCAAAATAGACCAGGAGCTCCTGAAGCCCTACGAAATACCAGGGAGCCTTGGAGGGGTTGGGGGTAAGGGAAGGGTCGGCCATTTCCTCCAGGGGTGCCCGGAAGAAGACCGAGAGTAGAATAAAAAGTATGAGCACTGCAAGAGCGCAGAGAAACTCTTTGTAGACCAGGTGTGGGAAGGTGGTAACCTCATCCTCCTCCACGCCCACCTTAGCTTCATCCGGTAAATCTTCAAAAGGCGTTCCTGTTATCTCTTCTTCCATCGATCGACCTTTTGGATGTGATTAAAAAAGGTTTTCCTTTTAGACGACGATTAAAGTTTTTTTGTAAGCTTTCCGTCCTTTCTCACCCGCCAGAAATGCACCAGCATCACGACGCTTATCAGAAACGGCAGAAACGCCACGTGTAATACGTAGAACCGCAGCAGCGTGCTCTGCCCTATGGTGCGGCCTCCCACGAAAAGAAATCCGATATCCGATTCGCCGTCCAGTCGGCTAAACGGGCCTTCCGACCCCAATAGAGGGAAGGCTTTTATCATACTGGTGCCCACGGTAACGGCCCAGTAGGACAACTGGTCCCAGGGCAGCAGGTAGCCGGTGAAGCTCAAAAACAGTGTCAGAAAGAGGAGCAGAACGCCCACCACCCAGTTGAACTCACGGGGCGGTTTGTAGGCCCCCGTATAAAAGACAATGGCCATGTGCGCCGCCACGGTAAACACCATGGCGTGGCCGGCCCAGCGGTGCATGTTCCTTAAGATATCGCCGTAAGCGACTGAAAAATGCAGGTCCTTTATATCCTGGTAGGCGAACTCTATGGTGGGCCGGTAGTAGAACATGAGCAGTATGCCCGTTACCACCAGTATTATATACAGGAGGAAGGAGATACCTCCCATGCACCAACTGTGGCGGACGCGAATATACCGCTCATTGACGGTAACCGGATGGACGTGCAGGAAGAAGTTGCTGAGGATGGTGAGCATCCGATTCGTTCGGGTATCCGGGTACCCGTGCCTGACGATGGACTTCCAGACCTGCGTCCCCGTAATCCAATCCCTGAACTTCGCCATTTCCCCCCTTGTTCTTTCCTCACCCCGGGTCGGTTAACAGGGAATATGAAATTTGATGAAGACTCTTTCGGAAAAACCCCCGCGCAGGCAGGGCTAAATCCTATAAAAAATTTCTGCATACAACTGCAAATTTAAAAATCCGATCACACCCGCAGAAGATAATGGCTGCTGCTCCGCTTCGGCTCTTTATTGCTCTGGCTGGAGAGGCGTATGCCGTGCAGCCCTGTGCCTACTACCAACTCGCCCTCGTCTGTGAACTGCACCGGCACCCTGTAGAGCGGCTCAGGGGCAGGCCCGGCCACTACGTCGCCCTCAAGGCTGAAAACGCTCCCATGGCACGGGCATTTGAACAGACGTTCTTCTTCCGACCAGTTGGGGGTGCAGGCTAGGTGCGTGCAGATGGAAGCCAGGGCGTAGACGCCCTCCCGGCTATGGACGATCCAGACCTTCTGTTCTTTCTTCCACTTTTCGCTGACCGTGCCACCGGGGTAGTCCTCCGCCCGGCCGGCGCGGAATAGGGCGGGCGGCTCGAAAAGCGCCCTCGGCTTCATGAATCGGAAAAAGGAGTAAATCGATGCCCCCGCTGCAACCCAGAAACCGGCCCAGCCGCACCATTGGAAAAACTTTCGACGGGTTATCCCCTTCTGCTCCTGCTCTTCACGCCGTACGGGGTCACTGCTCATATTAACCGAACCGCTTGTCTATTGCCTTCTGAATCTCTGCGGGGGATTTGCCTTGCATGTGCATTTGAAGCGCTAACAGCGCTTCTTCCATGCAAACGCCTCACGTGGAGGCGTGTTTATCTGCGTAACAGGAGAGCAGGCTCTTATGGCCGAAGTTCTCGGCGCATCGGCAGTAACAGTAGAGATGGTCTAGAACTTCCGGAATTTTTTTCGCCACTCGATAGGCTTCGGCCGCGCGGCCCACGAAAAGGGCGGGCGAGAGTGTAGGCCGGGTTTCCCTTAACTTGTACGGCTGGTCCGAGGCCTTTACTACGCCGGACGTGCTCCCGGAGTTTTCGGCCGTAACGCCTTTTTCCCCTCTGGAGCTAGTCAGCATGTAGATACCCACCGCAACCATGGCGCCGACAATTACCGCCATAATCAAGCCGCTGCGGCTGTTCTTCTTTTGTACCCGGGCCGCCTTTCCTCTCGGGGCGCCGGCCCTCCTGTTCTTTTTCTTTTTGCCCAATGTTAGTTCTCCTTTCGAATAGTCTTAACGGCTTAACCGCTCGGACACTACATTTGCATTAATTTAAATAATAACCGGCCTGGAGAAAAAAGTCATCCCAAAAACCTCAGGACTGAACTCATTAGAACCTATATAAACTATTAGACATTCATTCCCTCGAACAAGTTCAAGGGGAATTCATTTTTTTCCCCAAGGGTTGCCCTACCCACCCCCTTGCTTAAGCAACCTCTGACCCTACATAATGCGTTTAATATCAATAGTTTACACCGTGCGGCCCGGCAACCGTTAATTACCTGTAAACCCTTTAATTTCAAGTATTTAGCGCTATAAATCTCGCTTATTTACGGGTTGATTGAACGCTAAAATTCTAATCACGAAGACACCCCTAATTCCTGTCATTCTGAGCGAAGCGAAGAATCTCGCCTGCCCCGGCAAACCCCTTGTTCCAAAGTGTAGGAGCACCTCCGCGGGACATGTAGGGGCAGGCCCCTGTGCCTGCCCAAATAATAAAAACGTCTATCATGGGCAATCCCGCCTGCCGCGG
>JAUXIQ010000276.1 GCA_030620925.1 Nitrospinota bacterium | reverse complement strand
CGTATCGGCCTTTATGTCTTTGGGTGATCCCCCGGTTGTAGTAGGCGTCGGCATCTTCGGGGTTAAGTTCGATGGCCAGGTTATAATCGGCGATGGCCTGATCGTATCGGCCCTTGTCGTGATGGGCTATGGCCCGGTTGAAATAGGCTTCTGGATAATCCGGGTTATACTGAATGGCGCTGTTGTAATTTATTACTGCCTGATCGTATTCACCCTTTGCATGGTAGGCTATCCCCCGATTGTAGTAGGCTTCGGCATCTTCGGGGTTAAGCTCGATGGCTTCGTTGTAATCGGCGATGGCCTCATCGTATCGGCCTTTGCCGTAATAGGCGAGCCCCCTGTTGTAGTACGCCTTGGAATAGCTGGGGTCTATCTCCAGGGCCTTGTTATAATTGATTATGGCCTGGTCATAGAGGCCCTGGTTTTTAAACAGGATACCCAGATTATTATAGGCGGCTATAAACCCGGGGTTTATATCTATGATCTTGCTGAAATCTGATATGGCCTCATCGTATCGGCCTTTTTCCCTGTAAACGTTCCCCCGGTTATTGTAAGCGATCACGTATCCGGGGATTATCTCTATGGCTTTGCTGTAATCGGCGATGGCCTGGTCATAAAGGCTCTTTTCATCGTAGGCGCTGCCCCGGTTATAGTAGGCCGGTGCGTACAACGGATTGATCTCTAAGGCCTTTTTGTAATCGGCGATGGCCTGGTCGTGCAGACCCTGTTTATCATAGGCGACCCCGCGGTTATTGTAGGCACTCTCGTAGTTCGGGTTCAAACTTATGGCCTTGTTGAACTCGGCAATCGACTCTTCCGACATGCCTTTAGTAGCATATGCCGCTCCCTTGAACAGATGGATGGCGGTTTCTGTTTTTATCTTCCCGTCGGTTAAGTCTTCGATAACTCCGAGGCTTTCTTTGGCGGGCAGGCTGAACCTGTTAAATTCCAGGGCATTTTCAAATTCCTTCTTCGCCTCTTCAAACTTCCCTTCGGTGGCATAATTCACGCCTGAAATATAGCTTTCTTCGGAGGGGCTGAGACCATAGCAGATACCTGCTAACAAAAATTGCACCATTAAAACCGGCGCAAATATTCTCATTATAACTTTCATTACCTACTTTCTTTCCAGCGTGCAGCGGCAGCGGGATATCTTCTTTAAGTCTTAATAACAGAATATCCTATATCCACTTCCCCCAAAATATAACATATATATTATGCCATAAAATAAATATTATCGCAGCCTGCCGACTACAAGAATTAATTGAACGATTAACGGTGGGAGCCGACCGGCTCACTTTTTTCTTCCCGAAGCTTCACTGAGTGCTTTGAAAAATTCCGGATTGACCTGATGGCCTGGCCTCTGTGGTATTCTTTCTTGAACCTATAAGAAACCGTTCCGCTACAGAATCCTTGCGTGTATCTTATAGACCTACTTTTGATTCGTGAAATTTTCACTCAAGGGCAGAGAAACATACTGCATCTATAACAGGCAGTCAGACTCTCATTAGAGCAATGCCGTTTTTTATTTAAACGGCTCTTAACCGGGAAACAGGCTCAAAGCCGTCAACGCTCCATTGTTTTATGGTGTCTGGCCGGTATAGATATTAGATTATATAATAGTGGCGTTGAATTCGCTTTATCGGGGTGAGGATAGAATAAAACCACTGACATCGGAGAAATAATGGATAAAAGAATGCGTGTTCTCATACTGGGGGCGGCGGGGCGGGATTTCCACAACTTCAACGTCTGCTACCGGGGAAACGAATGTTACGACGTTGTGGGGTTCACCGTCGCCCAGATACCTAACGTGGCGGACCGCCGCTATCCCCCGGAGCTTGCGGGAGACCTCTACCCGAAAGGCATCCCCATCTACAGGGAGGAGGAGCTGGAGGAGCTCATTCACCGGGAAAAGGTGGACGAGGTGGTCTTCTCCTACAGCGACGTGTCCCACGAGCAGGTCATGCATCTGGCGGGAAGGGCCATATCCTGCGGTGCCCGATTCGTTCTCCTCAGCGCGAAGGAGACTATGCTGGAGAGCAGTGTGCCCGTGGTGGCGGTTTGTGCGGTGCGCACCGGCTGTGGCAAGAGCGCGGTGACGCGCAAGGTTGCCGCCATCCTCAAGGGGATGGAAAAGAGGGTTGTCGTCGTCCGACATCCCATGCCCTACGGCGATTTGACGCGGGCAATGGTTCAGCGATTTGCCTCTTACGAGGATTTCGATCGCCACCGGTGCACCATCGAAGAACGCGAGGAATACGAACCCCATATCAGCGACGGCAACGTCGTCTATGCCGGAGCGGACTACGCGAAAATCCTGGCCCGGGCGGAGGCGGAGGCGGAGGTTATCCTGTGGGACGGCGGCAACAACGACCTTCCGTTTTTCGCCCCCCGCCTGCAAATCACCCTGGTGGACCCCCACAGGGCGGGCCACGAAGTAAAATACCATCCGGGGGAGACCAACCTCATCATGGCCGACGCCGTGCTCATACCCAAGGAGGATACCTCCACCGATGAACAGGTGGCCCGGATTAAGGAGAACGTGAAACGGGTAAACCCGAAAGCGGTGATCATAGACGCCGAATCACCCGTGGAGGCTTCAGACCCGGAGGCGATAAGGGGCCGCAGCGTCCTGGTCGTCGAAGACGGCCCCACCGTCACCCACGGGGGGATGCCCTACGGGGCGGGTTACCTGGCGGCGCGTAAATACGGCGCCGGGGAGATAGTGGACCCCCGGCCCCATGCCGTGGGGTCGTTGAAAGAAGTCTTCGCCAACCACCCCCATCTGGGGAACGTGCTTCCGGCCATGGGTTACGGGGAGGAACAGATGAGAGAGCTGGAACGGACCATCGCCGATACCCCTTGCGACCTTGTGCTGGCGGGAACGCCGATAGACCTGCGCCGCCTGTTGAGCGTCGAAGTTCCCGTGGTGAGAATAACTTACGAGGTAGTGGAGAAAAGCAAGCCGGATTTAAGCGATCTCATAGAGTCCATGATGGGTGATAAATGATGACGATGAAAGAGATGGATGAGAAAGTTGTGGTGGCCCTGGGCGGCAACGCCCTTATCAAATCGGGCCAGAAGGGCACCATGGAGGAGCAGATGGCGAACATCAGGGCCAGCCTGGACGGCGTCATCGAGCTCATCAGAAACGGTTACGGCATGGTCATCACTCACGGCAACGGGCCTCAGGTGGGGGACATGCTGCTCATGGTGGAAGCGGCGCGTGGCATGGTGCCCGAGCTGAGCCTGGGCCTTTGCGTGGCCGACACCGAGGGCGCCCTGGGTTACATGATCCAGCAGGCCCTCATCAACCGGCTGAGACAGGAGCGCATACATAAAGGCGTGGTCACCATCATCACCCAGGTGCTCGTGGATAAGGACGACCCGGGATTCAGAGACGCCACCAAACCCGTTGGCCCATACATGAGCAAAGAGGAAGCAATGGTTTTCAAGAAGAAGAGGGGCTGGTTATTCACCAACATCGAGGGTAAAGGGTACCGCCGCCTGGTGGCTTCCCCCACTCCCAGGGTTATCATAGAGAAAGACGCCATCAAAAGGCTGCTGGACTGGGGCGAGATCGTGGTGGCCGCGGGTGGAGGCGGCATACCGGTGGTGCAGGGGGAGGACGGGAACCTCACGGGTGTGGACGCCGTCATAGACAAGGATCGGGCCTCCGCTATACTGGCGCTGGATATAAATGCGTCGTGTCTGGCAATGCTCACCGACGTGGAGGCCGCCTGCCTGAACTACAACACGTCGGAAGAGAAGCCGTTGCACCGGCTGATGCTGAAGGAAGCGGAAAAATATCTCGCCCAGGGCCATTTCCCGCCCGGCAGTATGGGGCCTAAAATG
>JAUXIQ010000019.1 GCA_030620925.1 Nitrospinota bacterium | reverse complement strand
TTACGGTCGCTGCCGTTTCCGTTACGGTCGCTGCCGTTTCCGTTACGGTCGCTGCCGTTTCCGTTACGGTCGCTGCCGTTTCCGTTACGATCCCGACGCCCGGGAGATCCCCGGCCAGATTCCGCAGCATCTCGGAAGTTCTAATAAGGGAGTTATACTCCACCGGTACAATAAAACTGATCACGTCTTTCGCCATGTTGCCTCCGTTTATTCGGTTAGTGTTTTTGTTCTTGTTTTTTCTGATACTATGCCGTATTATCCAACCTGTCAACAAGAAATATTAACTGGGAGGAAAAATTTTGAAAGTGATAATCGTGGAGAGTTGTGGGGAGTGTAAACGGTATGGTACTTGCGTAGCCTGGGTTGCATTGGGCCCGACGGAAAGCCTTAATTTGCAGATGACCGGGGACCTCTTTATATTAGAAGACTGCCCCCTGGCAGATACTTGCGGCGGTTACGATCGCCCTGTTGACCCAGCACAGGAAAAAAGGGCCCGGGGGGATAGGGGGCAGGCGGGTTTGACCGAGAAACAAACCGGGGGCGGACCGGAGGAGAATGTCCAGAAAAAAAGATGGGGAGGGTGGATGTGGGACACAGACGACGACGACGCCGGGGTCAACGGGGGGTTTATAACTTTCGAGAATGCCCCGGCCCTGGACCAACCGGACCACCGGGGGCACTTCTGGGCTGCGGTCAGGGTGTATATCGAAGTCACCGACGAGCCTGTCGGTAGACCCGGGTCAGAGGTGCCCTGTAATGTCTAACAGGCAATACCAAACAGATCTAAAACACGCGGTGTACAGCTCCTGGGACAGCGGGGTAAAAAATACCCTCGCGGTGCTCCCCACCGGGGGCGGTAAAACTTGGGTATTTTCCGAAATCGTAGCGGAACACGCCGGGCAAGCTGTGGCCATAGCCCACCGCCAGGAGATCGTAAGCCAGATTTCGCTATCCTTCGCTAAGCACGGAATCTACCACCGTATTATAGGCCCGAACAATGTGGTTAAGATGGTCAGCCGGATGCAAATGGAAGAACTCGGGCAGTCTTTCTATCACCCCTCCGCCAAGGTAGCCGTCGCCGGGGTGGATACCTTGAACGCCAGGCGGGATAAATTAGCCCCTTGGTGCAAAGGGGTTACACTGTGGGTTACGGACGAGGCGCACCACGTTCTACGGGCTAATAAATGGGGCTCTGCCTCCACAATGTTCCCCAACGCTAAAGGCCTGGGCGTCACGGCTACGCCTCGCCGGGCGGACGGTAAGGGTTTAGGCGCCCATGCGGACGGGGTGTTCCAGGAAATGGTCGAAGGGCCTGGGATGCGGGATCTCATAAACCGAGGGTTCCTGGCAGACTACCGAATATTCGCCCCGCCCTCTGACCTGGACCTTTCAACCGTAAAGATCGGGGTCAACGGTGATTACTCCGCGCCTACCCTTAAAACTGCCGTTCGGAAATCTCACGTCGTGGGGGACGTGGTTTCCCACTATCTAAAAATTGCACCAGATAAGCTCGGTATTACTTTCGCTTCAGACGTGGAGACCGCAACGAACATAGCTGCCCAGTTTAACGCCTCGGGGGTTCCGGCGGCGGTGGTTCACGCCAAAACCAAAGACTCGGACCGCGTCCAGATCATGCGGGACTTTAAAAACCGGAAACTCTTACAGCTCGTTAACGTTGATATTCTGGGGGAGGGGGTGGACGTACCAGCGGTGGAGGTGGTCAGCATGGCGCGTCCCACTCAGTCGTTCAGCCTTTACGCTCAGCAGTTCGGGCGGGCTCTCCGACCGATACCAGGCAAGCTGTATGCTATTATTATCGACCATGTGGGGAATGTTGAACGGCACGGCCTCCCCGACGCGCACCGGGTGTGGTCCCTTGACAGGCGGGAAAAGGTCTCCAGGGGGACGCCCGACGACGTTATCCCCGTTAAGGCCTGCCCGTCTTGTACGGCCGTTTACGAGCGGATCTATTCCACTTGCCCCTATTGTGGTCACAAAGCAAGACCGGCGGCCAGGTCCGGCCCGGAGTTTGTGGACGGGGACCTCAACGAGCTGGATCCGGCCGTTCTGGCGGCAATGCGGGGGGATGTGGTTGACGTCGGGATGACCCCGCCGGAGTACTTGGCTATCAGCGGGGCGGGGCGGTTAGCGCACGTTGCGGCCATGAGCGCGGCGAAGAGGTTCAGGCAGAAACAGGCGGCGCAGTCGGAGCTTAGAGGTTCGATAGCTCTATGGGCTGGGCACCAACGCGCCGCCGGGCGGCCGGACTCGGAGAGCTACCGGCGTTTCTATTTCGGGTTCGGGGTTGACGTTCTTAGTGCCCAGGCTCTCGGTGCGCGGGACGCCACCGAATTGAAATTGCGTATTGACAGGGCCGTTACTATAGCGTAGGCTTTCTGGAAACTATAACACTTTAGGAGGTACAGCATGGCTTTAAATACAGAACAAATGGCAGAGAAGATCGAAAAAGAGTGTGACGAAATCAAAAGAATGCTCTTAGCGAAAAACGAGTCCTACGGAAACGCGGCCGCTGATCCTATCTGGATTTTTTCCAGTACGAACGCCTTAGAGGGGATAAACATCCGCATAGACGATAAGCTGAGCCGCCTGTCGAGGGGGCGGCAATACCAACAGGAAGATACCATCAAGGACTTGATCGGATATCTAATTCTTAAACGGGTGGTGGCCTCAATCCCTACCGTGGCCCCCGCGGCTCCGGCTGGGGGGCCCGCCTCGTGAATCTATATGAATGGGCCATAAAATGGAACATACCGGCAGGGGCTGTCCAGGACTTAAAGAGGCAGTTCGGGGTGGTGAATACTGACCCGGCCGCGACCGTGCCTGGGGAGTCAGAAGCAGCCGTACAGAATAAGGTGCGGCTGGAAGTGTCTCGTGTTGGTGGGCGGATTTGGCGGAATAATGTGGGGGCTGCTTACACGGACGAGGGGTCGTTCATTCGGTACGGTTTGGCGAATGACTCCCAGCAGATGAATAGACTTATCAAGTCGTCGGACCTGATTGGGATCCGGCCGGTTAAGATAGAACCGTACCACGTCGGACAGATCTTGGGCGTCTTTCTCTGCCGGGAAGTCAAGCCCGGGAACTGGACGTATACCGGTACCGACCGGGAAGAGGCTCAGTTAAAATTCTTAGAGCTGGTAGCCTCCCTCGGGGGTGACGCGGCTTTTGCAAATTCGGAAGGGACAATATGACCACATACGGGTCTGTCTGTAGCGGCGTCGAATCCGCCTCCGTGGCGTGGGGACCTCTTGGTATGGAACCCCTGTGGTTTTCAGAGATCGAAAAGTTTCCGTCTGCAGTTTTATCCCACCGCTGGCCCAAAGTTCCTAATTTAGGGGATATGGCTATTTTACCCGAGCTTATCCGGGTGGGTCGGGTAGTCCCGCCCTCGATCTTAGTGGGCGGGACTCCTTGTCAGGCGTTTAGCGTTGCAGGAAAACGGGCCGGTTTAGAAGACGACCGAGGGCAACTTACTCTAAAATATGTGGAGATTGCGAATGAAATCGATTTCAAGCGACCAGGGGACGAGTGTGTCGCCCTCTGGGAAAATGTCCCGGGGGTGCTCAGCAGTAAAGACAACGCCTTCGGATGTTTTCTCGGAGAGCTCGCAGGGGAAAGTTGTGCGCTGCAACCGCCAGGGGGTAAATGGCCGAACGCTGGTTTTGTGTTTGGTCCCAAAAGGTCAATCGCTTGGCGGATCCTCGATGCCCAATACTTCGGAGTGGCCCAACGACGCCGCCGCGTGTTCGTTGTCGCGAGTGCTCGAAAAGGGTTCGATCCCTGCAAAGTACTTTTTGAGTCCGAAGGCGTGCGCCGGGATACTCCGCCGAGCCGAGGAACGGGGTCGAGCGTTGCCGCCCTTATTGCTTCAGGCGTTGGAACGTGTGGCGCAGACGATAACCGGGGACAGGCGGGGCACTTGATCCCATACTCTATGACCGGTGCGGGGTTTTGGCGAGAGGGGGCCGGGACTTTGCGGGGCCGGGAGCAAGACAGCCATGAGAACTTACTTTGCATGGCCCATGGTCAAGGCGGCGCGGAAATAGTAAGTGACGGAGATCCATCACTTACCTGCAACCCCGAAGCCTCTCTCATCGCGTTCCAGTTGAATGCGATGCCCGCCCAAATGGATTTTAACGAAGATACGATCCCTACCTTAACATGCAGCCGAAACCCGGCGGTTTGTTTCTCGTCGAACGGTAACGGCTCGGTAAATACCGCCCCACACGCCTACGCTCTTAACGCCGGGAATCTGGGAAATAATACTAATATGGTGCTGGATCCTGGCCCAGCCCTTTGTTTTCAGCAGAACGGGAGCGGCGAGCTCAGAACCTCGGAGGTGGCGTACACTTTGAACACGGACAGCAACGCATCTGGCCGTAACACGGGAATGGTCCGTAGGCTTCTTCCTGTAGAATACGAAAGGTTGCAGGGGTTCCCCGACAACCATACCCAGATTCCGTGGAGGGGTAAACTCCCCAAAGATTGCCCGGACGGTCCGAGGTATAAAGCTATCGGAAACAGTAAAGCGGTACCGGTGGTCCGTTGGTTAGGTCAAAGAATATTAAAGGAGCTTAACACATGAACAAATACCAGCTAAAAACCATAGCTTATGAACTTATCGAGCGGAATGGGCTAATAAATCTGTCTCGGGCCGGACTCTGCCGGGAGGCAAACATCCCGGACGGGTCGTTCCCCTATGTAGCGGGGTGTAACTTTGAACAATTTTTTAAGGAACTGGGGGTAGACACCCCTTGCAACTTGCTCCCCCTTGTGGCTCAGTCCCGGGTCCGTTCGGATCTGAGGCGGGCACATATTTTAGGAAATGCGGTGGCCCTCTCCAAAGTTGTAGGGTACGAAAACCTCACGAGGGAGGGGGTGGCTGTGGCGGCGGGGGTGTCGGGCAGTCTGGTCTCAAAATATTTCTCCATGCTCGAGCTGCAGGCAGCCATACTCCGCCGAGCTTTAGAGTGTGAGTTGTTAGAGGTAATCGCTCAGGGCGTCATACGCAGACACCCCGCAGTACGGGACATCCCGAAGGGCCTAAGAGCCCAGGTTTCTAAATTCATCATGGAAATGGTATAAGGGGGCGCCACCTTGGATATTCTACCCCCGCCCCTACAAGCTTTAGGGGCATACCCGCAGTTTATACTATATAAACTCGTCCCTCGCACCGAAGCCAAAACTGATAAGCTTCCGGTCGATCACCGGACCATGCAAGTTTTCAAAGCGGCGGACAACTGGCAACAAGACCCGGCCGCCTGTACCTCTTTCGAGAACGCCTCGTTTCTGGCCGGTCAGCTCGGACCGGACCATGGGGTCGGTTTCTTCTTTACCGAAAGAGACCCGTTTTTCTTTGTGGATATAGATGACTGCCTCCTCCCGGACGGTTCCGGGTGGGTACAGACCGCTCTCGACGCAATGGGGATGCTACCGGGTGCGGCCGTAGAGGTTTCACAATCCGGAAAGGGTCTCCACATCTTCGGTACCTACGTGGGCGCCGCACCGACCCATTCCTGCAAAAACTCTATCCTGAATGCTGACCTATACACCGTGGGCCGTTTTGTTGCGCTTACAGGGGACCGGGCCATGGGGAGCGCCGCAGTTGACTGCACCGCCCCGCTTAAAACATTCGCCGATATACACTATGCCCCCCGGGAGTTTCAGGTAGGGCAGGAGTGGACAGCTGAGCCCGACCCCGAGTACACCGGACCGGAAAACGACGCCGAACTAATACAAAAAGCTTTGGGGTCTAAATCGGCCGGGTCTGTCTTTTCGGGTTCGAGCAATTTCGCGGCACTGTGGGCAGCAGACGAGGACGCTCTGTCTAAATCATATCCTCCCGACCAAGGGGACCGGGCGTATGACGGCAGCAGCGCTGACGCCGCCTTGGCTCAGCACTTAGCGTTCTGGACCGGTAAGAACTGTGACCGAATGCTGCGGCTCATGCACGAGTCCGCGCTGGTGCGGGACAAGTGGGACCGTGAGGACTATTTAACCCGCACCATCATGCACGCGGTTTCTCTCCAGAAAACAGTTTACTCAGTGGTCAAGACTACAGCGGCGGAGCTGGGTGGGCCAAAACTTAAAGGGACCGGGCCCCAGGTAGATTTCGCGGCAGGTATCCGAGCGCAGAAGCTGACCGAATGCACCGACGACCAAACCGGGACCGATCTCCTCTTGAAAGTCAGGGAGTCTAAGTTCTGGATTGACAACAAAGATAAATCCGCCGCAGATCTCATAAAATCCCTCACTCCGATTGACTCGGCCGGGTCTCCCCTCGGTAACGCGGACGGGCCGGAATTTGTAGCCGGGTACCAGTACCTCGGAGCCCAACAGCAGGCCGATTTTTTCAAGGGGTGTGTTTACATTCAGGATGAGCACAAGGTGTTTACCCCGTTTGGGTCCCTGCTTAAGTCTGAACAGTTCAACGCTACCTACGGGGGGTACGTGTTCGCCATGGACGACGGTGGCGAGAAAACGACCCGTAAGGCGTTCGAGGCGTTCACCGAATCCCAGGTGGTGAGATACCCAAAAGCAGAAACCACCTGTTTCCGTCCGGCTGAGCTGCCCGGGGCGCTCATAGAACAGAACAGCCGAATGACCGTTAACACCTACACCCCCATTGAAACTAAACGGCTGAAGGGGGACGCTACGCCGTTCCTCCGGCACTTGGGGAAGCTCCTCCCGGACCAACACGACCAACAGATTTTATTGTCGTATATGGCGGCCTGCGTCCAGTACAAGGGCGTCAAGTTTCAGTGGGCACCACTGATCCAAGGGGTGGAAGGTAATGGAAAAACGTTTTTTACCAGCTGTGTGGCTGCGGCCCTCGGTGAGAAGTATGTACACCTACCCCCAGCGTCTGAGATAAGCGAGAAGTTTAACGCTTGGCTATTTAATAAACTATTTATCGGTGTTGAGGATATTTATGTTTCAGAGCATAGGCGCGAGGTCCTGGAGATCCTCAAACCTATGATCACAAGCTCCAGGCTCGCCCGACGTGCTATGCAGACAGACCAGACCATGCACGACGTGTGTTGCAATTTCATTTTTAACAGTAACCATGCCGACGCAATCCGGAAAACCCAGAACGATAGGCGGTTCGCTGTGTTCTATGCGGCGCAGCAGGCGTCGGGAGATCTGAAACGGGACGGCCTGGACGGAGCGTACTTTCCCGACCTATACGCCTGGTTGCGTGCGGACGGCTACGCGATCGTTACTGAGTTTCTCCACACCTATCCTATACCCGCGGGTTTTAACCCGGCGGTGGACTGTCACCGGGCCCCTGTGACCTCCTCGACAGCGGCGGCTATCAGTGCCTCCCTCGGCGGGATAGAGCAGGAGATACTCGAAGCGATCGACGAGGACCGGCCGGGTTTTGCTGGCGGGTGGGTTTCTTCCATGGCGCTGGACTTGCTCCTGAAGAACAAACGGAAGGACACGGCGGTACCGATCAACAAGAGGCGGGAGTTGTTAAAAGTTCTCGGGTATGAGTGGCACCCCGGGCTATCGAACGGGAGAGTGAATAACCCGGTGATGCCGGATAACGGAAAGCCTCGCCTATTTATAAAGACGGGGCACGCGGCACTAAACTTACAGGGGGCTAAAATGATCTCTAAAGCGTATGAGACCGCACAGGTCGGAGCGGGTGGAGCGATTGGAAAAGCGGCGGAATTTTTTGGGGGTGGGGTATGAAAAGCACGTTCACCCGTACTTTATGTACCGCGTCCATCCTTAACGCGGGGGAGAGCTGTTCGGTAACAGATAGATATTGACATTGTATACGGGGGTGGGGTATTCTTAACCACCTCCTATAGGGAACCCCTGTTCACCGGCCATGCGGGCTTATGAACAGGGGTTTTCTTATTTGGCCCACTCCCGTCTTGACCTTTTGTACTGAGCTATAATACCCAGGGCGGTCTTAAGGTAAGTTTGTCTGTTGAATGGGCATATCTTGCTGCTATTCGACAGAGGTATGTAACTCCTCTTGCATCCAGATTTTACCCAAAGTAAAACGGGGAACGCGCTATCTGAAAAATAATAATATCCTTTCATCGTACTCTCCCTCCTTTTAAAAATTTAAGTTTTAATCGTGGCAGCAACGAACTTGAGAAAAATTTCGGTTTTACTTTGCGGCCTAACGCCTCGGACAGCTCCGCGTCAATTTTGGTAGATCCTCGTGACTCGGACAGAACTTGCGCCAGCGTGACCAACGAAAACGGTTTGCCGTATGTTTCCTGGTAGTACTCCGGAACACATTGAACTTTCATTTCCCGATCGAAATTCAAGAAGGCGTCCGCCCCATATATCTTCTGTAGAATTAACATTTCTTTTTCAAGCATGGACTCAACTCCGATAGAGCCCCAAGGAGGGGCGATTACGTGTAAGGCTACGGTGAGGACAGTTAAGCTCACCGCGAACCATGTTACCTTCCGGGTTAGGCGGGCGGATACTCGGCGTTCGGGTTTTGCCCTACGCTCGACCCCCTCCCGGAAATCGAAAAACTCTTCAATCTTACGGTTCCTCATGGGACCCTCCTGTGTTTTAGAACAGTATACGCAAGCCCAAGCTCTCCGCGAAAGCGATCTCGGTTTTAGCACCTTTCGATTTGGACCATCCTTTCAACAGGTAGACCGCGTCCGCGCATTGGACCATAGCCAAGGCCAGGATCATATACTCCCTATATGACAGCCCATCCGGATTATTGGCCGGGTTTAAAACGATATGCCCTTCGGCTTTCAACTCCGCTTCCGCTTTGTGGAACTCCGGAATACCCGCCAGGGGACCGGAAATGTAGATCTTCAAACGGGTATTATCTGTTTTCTCGATGCGGTAGCCCTCGGCGTCGAGGTACTTATGGAACGCTTTAGCCGCGCAGTGGTCACAATATGCCGCCGTGCAGCTGATTGATAAACAAAACTCGTTACTCTCGTATGGGACTTTTGTCATTCTCTCGCCTCCAGCTTAATACTTTCATTAACATCGATTCCGGGTACGGCGCCAGGAGGGCTACAACTTCGCCCCCAACGACAGCCAGGTACTCGCAGGTTTCGGAGATACGGCTCGAATGGCCAGGGAACGCCGCGTGGATGACGTCCAGGAGTTTAGCGGCGAAAGTACCGTGGACCCCTTCAGCTGCCTCACACACTACTACCGGTTTGCCCCCGGCCACATAGGTTGTGGTCATAGTATGGACCTGGTGCATGGGGATTGACCCATTTATCCGACCCACAGCATGAGGCGGGAAGCCGGGGAACGCTTTCTTAGGTTTCTCGCCTGTGGTGGGCGCTTTTATGATCATGCCGCGCGTTCGGGACCAGCCATCCGTGACACCCCACTCCTCGGCGTCCTTCTTGCTGAGCTTCAGGGTTTTAGGGAAAGGGTTATATCCCTTCATGATGTACTCCCCCTCTAAGTCGGTTACTCTACCTCTCGGAGGGCCCGCCGGGTTAGTCTTGGAGTACGATCCGGGCCGATCCGTTTTGGGCATTTTCAGGGCAGCTTTGCGGAACCGTTGAAGCGCCTCACAGGTGTTCAGGACGGTGAAAGTGGTAGAGTCGGGGATCATTATTACCACATTGCCGAACTGTTCTACCTGTTTGGCGTAGGCGCCTCGAGGTTCGGGTAGGCTAGAGTACGTACCGTGTGGCCCGCTGAATTTCTGTTCCGGAATGTCGGGGTACTTGACGTCCGGTGCGAGCTTCAGGGCCTCGGTGACGCGGTCGAGGACGTATTGGCGCTGTTCACTTGGTGTCATGTTTTACCTCCGTGTTTAATACCGAAAGTTCGTGCAGGACTTCGGTTAAGGGGAGATCGGTTTCGGCACTGAGACATTCCGGCGAACATAGCCGGATAGCCCCGAGGGAACTAACATCTTCAAAATGGGGACCTGTAATTCCCACACCACATTGGCTACAGCGGAAGCTGGGCCGACGGCCGACCCCTATGTCCCCGGCGACGGCGTGCTCGGCGCCATCCACTTTGAGTTCAATGATCTTTCCTGACATTTTCACCCCCTCTTAAAGAAATGGTATTTAGTTTTGCCTGTTTGCAAAACATGGTTTAATGTGTGGATCGTGCCGTATCCTAAATATATGTATTCGCGGCGGCCTTTAGGGTACCGGTTCCGGTCCAGCACGTCGTACTCAACTATCTTAGATTTTATACGGGCTGTACGATGGATCTCTATATCCTCGGTGTATTCGGCCATTATCCCCTCCCCCTTAAACAGTCTATACAGCTATTAGTTGAAACATACCGGAAACCTTTGTGGCCTCGACGGCACGGTACCCCGGTACGGTATACCTTCATTCCGAGCGTTCCGGCCGCTTCCTTAGATATTACCATTTCGGGCTGAGCTTTCATCATTATCGAGTCAGGGGTGTCTGTACCGCCTGTGACTGTCTGGGCTTTTTCAATACAACCCTTGCACGCCCCATTCGAAACCCGTTTTAGGGCCTTCTGACCGCATTTAAGGCACGGCTTGTCCGGCGAGTACCAAGACTCCCCAGCCCTAATAGCCTCCTGTCTTGGGTGGGGTTTGTCCCGCTCTTGCTTGCAGAAAAAACACTCGTTTCGGAGCGTGCGGATTCCGAGGTGGCCTTGAACTTTGCATGGCTCAGGGTAGACCCATAACTCGGCCCCAGCCCGGACAGCCTGCTCTATAGAGGTAGGGGCGAGGCCGCCAAGCATTGAACGTGCGGCCTCAATCTTAGCCTTGTACTCAAAGGTCACATCTCTATTTCCGACGGGTCCGAGGTGGTTCTGGGACTCGTAGGCGGTGGAGCTCTCGGTCCCGTATTCTTCGGGGAGATCGATAAAACTCATTAAGCCTACAGATAGCCCATATAGGTCGGACGCGTCATACCGGGAGCACGTTACACAGTTTTGGTTCTTAGTGTAGAACAGTTTGCCCCCACAAATAGGACATAGTTCTCGGTCGTAGTACCGTACCGTCCGGCAGCGTTTCGCCTCTTCGATGCCTACTGGTAAGGGGGAAGGGTTCCCGAACTCGTCTCTGTATAGTTTAGCCATATAGCTGATCTCCTCGTAGTATTCGTTTCGTAGCGGCCTCGGTCCGTTTCGTAGCGGCCTCGGTCCGTCTCGTAGCGGCCTCGGTCCGTTTCGTAGCGGCCTCGGTCCGTTTCCGCCATTCTGATACACCTTAACATGATATTAAAACGGTGTCAATATTGTTTTTTAGTCTAACGTAAGGTGTAATCTACCCGAAACCCCAAGACGCAGAAGGTACGGGGTTGAGGGAATGTTAAAATAAATCAAATAGTTATCCCGGGTTACCCATACCCCGAAGGGTGCCGACCTCTCTATACCTTTCGTCGTTGATAGCGTACCTTAGTATACTATACTACGATATATACAATATACTATAATACTGTATGCTATCTACCACCTTTATATATATAACTTAACTAAAGTAAGGGGTAAAGGGTAAATAGAGAGAAGGGGTAACAAATACGGCGACTTATAAAAACCCAACCGATGGGTTAAAGCTGGGGTGTGCGGGGTAAGTTGACGCGAGTCTGTCCTTGTGGTATTCCTGGGGCATGTTTTCAATCAAAAGTAGTGGCCTTAAACGGCTCGAATCGGATTTAAAAGTGTTTGGCGAACGGGCGTTCCCCTTCGCTACGAAAAATACGGTTAATCAGTCGGCGTTAAAAGCTCGTCAGATCGCACAGGATCACATCAAATCCGAGATGGTACTGCGTAACCGCTTCACTGCCCGAAGTGTCCAGGTGGAGCAAACGCGGACTCTCCAGGTATCACAGCAGGCCGCCGTTGTGGGTTCAATTGCAGATTACATGGAAGATCAGGAGTTTGGGGCGGTCAAAGGGAAGGAGGGGAAGGAGGGCACGCCTATAGCGACGTCATACTCAGCAGGCCAGGGCGACGGTGCCCAGCCTCGAACACGTCTACCCCGTAAGCCCAATAAGCTCCAGAACATAACGCTTAAGCACCGACGGTCGGAAGGCAAAGGTAGGCGACAGAAGAACCTTATCGCGGTTAAAGCAGCGGCGGCGACGGGCCGCAAGTATCTTTACCTGGATCTATCTCGGCGCAAGGGGATATTCAAAGTTGTAGGCGGCAAGCGACGGCCCCGTGTCAAGATGCTGTGGGACTTAACGAATCAATCGGTTGTTATCCGCCGCCGCCCCTGGCTCGCCCCGTCTGTTGAGGAGACTAAGAAGCATATCCCCAAGATCTATGAAGACTCTCTCAAGTTCCAGTTGAAGCGGCTCGGCCTGTTCGCGGACTGATTTCCCCGTAGTGGCTATAACTTTCCACGCTCACATCTGCCTGCAAGTTTCCCGGCCGTACCACCCGCGCCGCTACGTAGCCGCCTGGTAACAAAAAAGGTACTGTGGAGGGGGCCGGGGGTCCCTGCAGTTTTGATTGATCCG
>JAUXIQ010000419.1 GCA_030620925.1 Nitrospinota bacterium | reverse complement strand
GTGGTCTGCGAGATAACCGTCACCAACCAGCGGGACGAGACGGTGGCCACCGGCGACGCCCTTGGCCAACTACTGCGCTGAGTTCCGGACACCCCCCACTGAATAACCACTTCGGCTATTCCGGCAACAGGATACTTAACGGCATCAGATCGGCCGACTTTTTACGCTGACGGCTTGACCGCCGCCTGCTGCCCGACTCCGGGCGTCATACGAAATTTAATCGGTTTTAGCGGCTCCAGACCGGCTTCCCTTTGCCAGTCGGCCATCTCATCATAGGACCAGGTCCCCGCTTCACTGGTGAGGGCGAAGTAGAGGTCCAAGAGCGCCCCTATTTGCCCGGCCTTTTCCGGCGATGCGGGGCGGACCGGCTCCATGATTGTGAAGACGCCGCCGGGTCTGAGGGCCCGCGCCACTCGCCTGGTGAACTCACGATTAGTTGCATCGTCAAAATGATGAACCAGATGGGCCGTGAACACCAGGTCCCATGCCTCGGTCCCCAGATCTTCCGTAAGCGCGTCGCCTGCGCGGTGCACCACCCGGTTACCCATATTTTCTTTGGCAAGAATGGGCGCCGCCTTCTCGACCGCATCGGGAAGATCGAGTATTACTGCACTGAGGTTCTGATGGCGACGGCACAGCGATACAGAGTAGTAACCGTGCGATCCTCCGATGTCGAGCATGTCGCTGGCCCCCTTGGGTACCGTCGTGCGCTTTACCACCTCTGGGGCCGACATATTCGCTAACGAGCGCATCCCCCGCTGGTATAAACCCCACTCTTCTTCCGTAAACGTCTCATGCACAATGAGAGGCTTCCCTTCACAGATGAATTTCTCGTATTGCATGATCCAGTCCCATTCCATAAATCGGAACATCGTGTTATCGTAAAGCGAATACGGACCCTCCTTCAACAGCCATTTTCGGCTTATCGGCGTAAGTGCATACTTCTCTCCATTTACGCGCAGGTAGCCACAATTTGCGAGAACGGTTAGGAGCTTCTTCGTGGCGTCGGGATTAGTCTTGCAACGCGCAGCCGTCTCGTCCACTGTCAGCGCACTCTCCGTGAGTGCCTCAAACACGTTGAGCTTCGTTCCCACCATGATTGTCCGCGCAAGCATCATGCCCGCCATGGTATCCATCAATGGCGTAGGCGCCAGGTTCGCCGCCTTGATAATCCATTCGATCAGGTTCTCAGGAATTACACCGAGTTTCACTTGTTTACCTCCCCCCTGTTAAGATGTTCAGAAAAATAAAAACCCTCTCAAGGCACAAGCCTCAAGAGGGTGAATTTCCGCACTTATTCACTTTAACCAGGCAGGGTCTGACCGTCATTTTCCTCCCTCTCAGACGGAGAAAGGTGACGTTACAATAATTATAGAGCGTACTCCTATATAAACTTTACCTTATACCTGAAAATATTTTTCATGTAAACAATAAATAACTACCACCAACATCTCCAACATTCAACCTTCATAGAGCAGGTATCTATTTCCCGATCAAGCCACATCCAACGCGTTATTATCCAACCGCCTCCCATAATATCAGGCCCTCTTCCTGAACTTTTCGCACTTTGCCTTCCTCCTTCAGCTTATGCAGGTAGCAGTGGACAGTATGCTTATGAATGGGAGCATAGGCGTATCTCTCTATTATCGGGAATACCTCATCGGCAAGCTGCCCGACGGTGGCCCTGCCCATACGTTTGAGGCACGTCTCGATGCGCTGCTGGACGGCGGTGGCCCGATGCAGCATATCTTCAAGGTTCTCCCCCAAATTCCTGAGAGATTTCTCCCAGCGTAATCCCCGCCTCGGGGAGCACCCAGCTTCCGTCCTTCATGCGCAGGGGATTTTCTATTGCCGGAACGTCCAGGGGATGGGCCAGCTTCCGGCAGCTGAAGCGGTGGGGATGGGGAAATTGGGGAAGAACGGGCTTCTCTTCAATTCTACTTACGGGCCAAGATTATTACTGGGGGGGATAGTCACCACGGCGCCGTTGCAAAAAATAGCCTGGCCTGAGAAGGATGAGAGTGGATGCCCTGAGAATTGTTTCGTGTGCCAGGAAAAGTGTCCCGTTGCGGCTATCGATAAAACCGGAAAGGTTAACAGATTGGCGTGCCTCAAGCATTCAATGAAAAGCCCAATCTTCTCGCATTTTATGAGGACAAACGAAATCGGCGCCGAAGACGCGCCTATGATAAATCATCTCACTGCGGTAGACGACCACTCGATGTACCTGTGTATCGAATGCGTTTCCGCCTGTCCGTATATTTGAAGCCCACAGAGAATAAAGAAAGTGTGGTAGCAGAGTTTGCCATAAGCTGGATACCCACCCATTAATGGGTGGGAGCATCATGTGCTCCTCGAACCCCCTGACTTGTCGGGGGGTATTCCCCGCCACAAGTGACGGGGTTCGGACCCCGCCTAGCGGCAGGGTTATCAAATACCCACCCATGAATGGATGGGTATGTAAAAGGTGGGGGTGAATTTGATTATATCACCCTCCCTTACATCCCTCCATGCCTGCCCCGCGGTAGGCGGGGTCCAGGGAGGGAAACTCTAGCAGCCTGTGGAATCCTGAGGCGTTGATAGCGGCGGTATCCCGCCGTCCTGGCCGGGGATATTCACCATCGCTTTTAATCTCCCCCCCTGGCCCCGCCTTCCGCGGGTTGTACCCTTTCGTAGGAGCGGCATCTTGCCGCGACT
>JAUXIQ010000130.1 GCA_030620925.1 Nitrospinota bacterium | reverse complement strand
GAGACGATCAGATCAAAGCGATAGCTGAAAACGGAGGCGTCATAGGGCTTAACGGGTATCCGGATTTCGTAGCCAAGAAAAAGAAACCTAGCCTGGATGATCTCCTGGAGCATGCGGACTATATCGCCCGGCTGGTCGGTGTCGAGCATATATCCGTGGGTATCGATTATTTCGAGGGCCAGGCGGGAATAGCCGGCGACGAGGAAGCAAAGGTTCGTTATGAAGCATTAATAGCCGCCGGAACCTGGAGCCCCAAAGCTTATGGACCACCCCCCTGGCACTATCCGGAAGGAATCGAGATGCCCGATAAGCTGGCCAATCTGACTGCGGGCCTCTTGAAACGCGGCTACTCGGAGGAAGATACCAGGAAAATTTTGGGTCTGAACCTTATCCGGGTCTTCGAAGAGGTATGGCAGTGAAGAAAGTGCTGTCTTTATGCCCAACACCTCGTGTCGTTGCCTGTCCCATTCAGATATGGTATTAATGAAATACTATGGACCGCAAACGTGTGGGCATCCTGATTTTCCCTGATGTCGAAGTACTCGATTTCTGTGGACCTTACGAGGTCTTCTCCGTTACCCGTCTGAACGAAGAAAAGCGCCGGGAAGAGCCTTCACCCTTCGAGGTGCTTCTGATCGCGGAAAACAAAGACCCCGTGGTTGCAACAGGCGGCCTTCGCGTGCTCCCGGACGTTACCCTGGAGAATTGCCCTACCCTGGACATTCTGGTGGTTCCCGGCGGATGGGGGACGCGCAAAGAGATCAATAACGAAACCCTGCTGAGCTGGATCGCCGAGCGCGGCGGACATGTCGAAACACTTACTTCTGTCTGCACCGGTTCCATGCTTCTGGGCCGCGCCGGCCTGCTCGACGGACGCCGAGCGACGACTCACTGGCGTTCGCTGGATTGGATGCGCGAGTCCTTCCCGGCGGTTACCGTGGAAGACCAGTACCACGTGGTCGAGGATGGTAACATAATTACGTCTGCAGGTATTTCAGCCGGTATCGACATGGCCCTGCACGTGGTAACCCGCTATTACGGCGATTCTGTCGCCAGAGCCACCGCGCGCAACATGGAGTATTCGTTCAGCGAAAACAATGCCCGCCGCATCTGATGAAAAATCACTAAAAAATGATAGAATAGAACATCCGGGAATCGGTATCGACACGGGCACCTGAAAACATGTAGACGGGTTCAGCTTCCCGATGGGAAGAAACATCCGGCTTTTTTTCTAACGACTCACACCGAAATTCAGATATATATAAAGACAATCGCTACCGGAGGTAAAAACAGATGGTAGAAGACAATAGAAGCGCTGATGATATTCCCCGCAATCGCCGTGGAGACGGCGAAGTCAAGAACCTGTCCGGCATAACCCTCAAGCCTCTCTACGCGCCGGAGGACGTAAAAGACCTGGATTACGACCGGCAACTGGGGGAGCCCGGGGAATACCCTTTCGTGCGCGGCGTCTACCCGGATATGTACAGGGGGCGACTGTGGAGCAAGAGGCTCCTTATCGGGTTTGAATCGCCGGAAAACTGGAACAAGCGCCAGAAAGCTATGTTCGACGCAGGCCAGACCGCCGTTAATATTGTCCACTGCAACACCTGGATGCGCGGCTACGACGTGGACATGGTGGAAAAAGAGCTGGTGGGAACCTGCGGCACCCCTGTGAACGCTCTGGTGGATATGGGCATCTGTTTTGATGGCATCCCCATCGAAGACATCAGCGTCGCCCTCAACGACCCCGGCCCCTTCACCTCCGCCGCCATGCTCATCGCACTGGCGCAGAAACGGGGCATAGCCCTCGACTGCATCCGTGGCACATCCAATCAATCAGACTTTATCTCCCACTACGTGAGCCTGCACATGTATAACCGCTTCTCCCTGGAAGGCCACGAGCGGATGACGGTCGACCATATCAAATACGCAGCTCGAAACCTGCCTCTCTGGAACCCGCTGAGCATCATCGGGCAGCACATGCAGCAAGCGGGGGCGACACCCGCCCAGGAGCTGGCCTTCGCACTCGCTTCGGGCATATATTACGTAACTCAATGCCTGGGCCAGGGTCTTAACCTGGAGGACTTCATCACCCGCTTCTCCTTCTTCTTCAACTCCTCGATAAATATATTCGAGGAAGTGGCCAAGTTCAGGGCGGGCCGGAGGATATGGGCCGGGCTCCTCAAAGAGCGCTTCGGCGCAAAAGACCCCCGCACCATGAAGTTGAAGTTTCACACCCAGACTTCGGGCCGCGAGCTGACCAGACAGCAGGTCAAGAACAACATCGCCCGCGTAGCCTTTCAGGCCCTGGCCGCGGTTCTGGGCGGGGCGCAGTCCATCCATACCGACGCTTACGACGAAGCCCTGAACGCCCCATCTCCCGAAGCGGCTCGTGTAGCCGTAATGACGCAGAATATCATCGCCGAAGAGACCGGCGCGGCGGACGTCGTCGACCCACTGGGCGGCTCATACTATATGGAGGCGCTGACCAACGAGATAGAGGAGAAGGTACGGGAATATATCCGTAAGATCGACGACCTGGGAGGAATGCTGGAGGCGATCAAGCGGGGTTACATCCAGTCCGAGATAGCCAAATCATCCCTAAACTACGAGAGGTCCATAGAGAACAAAGAGCGCATAGTGGTGGGTGTGAACGATTACATCATCCCCGAAGAAGAAGACCTGAAACCGGCTACGCCCCGCCCCAACCCGGAGGCGGTGGACCGCCACATTCAACGCATAAAAGACCTCAGGGCAAACCGGGATCAGTCCGGGACACAGGCCGCCATCGACGGCCTCAAGAGAGCCGCCGATGACACGGATGCCAACCTCTTCGAAGCGGTCATCGAGGCGATGAAATCGGACGTCACCCACGGCGAAGTAATATCCGCCCTGCAGGAGGTCTATGGAGAAGGCGCCCCACTGATCTCCATCGACTGAAAGCCCATAATACAACTACGCTTCCATCCCGGCCGGTGCTTCAATTACTGCGCGCACTACCCCATCCATGAGGCATAAACACCTTATTGCTCCTTCATGATAACCGCGATATGCAAACTATGGCCTGATTTCCCGATTGATACCATAATACTGTTTTGCTAAACTACAATCGCATACCGTCTAACATTCCATTCTGTGAACAGACCGCTCTAAAATGCGTCCTTCATTAACAGCGTATCCTCGCCGATTAATATTATATCCCCATATAACGGAGTAAATTCATGGCTCAAGAACATTGGTATTACTCAGGGAAAGGCAGGCAGGAAGGGCCTGTTCCAGAAAGCAGGTTACTGGGAATGTTTGAATCGGGAGACCTGGGGCCGGGGACTCTCGTCTGGTCGGAATCCTTGGAAGGCTGGACGCGCGCTTCGGAAGTTGAGGCATTTAAATCCAAGCTCACTACTTCCTATCTCTCTCAATCTCAAAAGCCGCCTCCTGCCCTTGGCTCGGAACCGGAAATTAAAGCTAAGCCGGAAACCATTTATGTTCCCATAAAAGGGAATCGGGGTATAACCAAAAATTATTGGTACTACAGGAAAGACAGCAAGAGAGAGGGGCCGATCCCTGAAAGCGAATTGCTGGAAATGATTGAAGCGGGAGATTTGGACCCAAGGGCGCTCGTCCGAACAGAAGCCATGAAATATTGGAGACCCGTCCCGCATATCAAATCGCTTAGAGTAAAAATAGAATCTTCTCTGCCCCCTTCAAACGGTCGTCTTCTCCACGCTCTTCCCCAGGATCAAAAAAGGGTATGGGTAATAATTGTTGAAAAGGTGATTTTGGGGCTAGTAATCTTATTCGTGGCTATGCTAGGCATTCCAGGCTTCGTGGCTAACCAGAAAAAGGCCTTAACCTCTGAAGCCAAGCAGGAGCTGGATCACATCAGAAATATTGAGAGGACTTATAAAGCCGAGAAACTCATGTATGGCTCCCTGGCCGACATAGGGTGGGTAGAGCCTACAGGCAAGAAGAGGTATACATACAGCATCTCGTATTCATCAACCACTTTCCTGGCAAGGGCCACTGGCAATATAGACCGCGATAATACAATAGATACATGGGCCATTAATCAGAACAACACGCTTAACCACACTGTAGATGACATCAAGAACTAATTAACGCTCTTATTAAGAATGCGGAACATGGGATCGACTGCCTGTTTCTACTTTAAAACGACCGGCACGAAAAATATACGACCTGCAAGGAGGAAGCGGAATATATCGCCCAAAGTTGAAATCACAGGGAAAGCAACCGTTAACCCCTGTGCCCGGGCACACGAGCTCGAGCGGCATGGAGAAGATTGGTTAATAACTATCTGTGTATCATAGGTCTACCCATCTTTTATTATGGGGATAAAAATGGATACCAACAGTGTAAAAGCCACACTTACGCCACGCGAACTATCCATTCTTAATTCAGAGCTCGAAAAGCACAAAAAGAGCACAATCCTTTCGTACGTGCTCTTGATCTTATTTGGAACTCTGGGTATACATAGGATTTATATAGGGGGGAAAAGTTCGGGTTATAAATATTTGTTATTAGGTTTTTTCGGATGGATTTTTATTTTTATAGGTGTGCGTATCTTGTATATGCATGGATCTATGCCGGAGTTTTATAAATTGATCATTATTTCTTATTACCTTTTATTTTATTGTCTATATCTTTGGGTTAGCCTGTTTTTTTCCTTTGATGGTCTGGGAATCACGTCTATAGCGGGTGCTGCAGTGCTTATATGGACAATCATAGGTGTGAGATGGGTTGTGGATTTGTTTACGCTCAAAGGACAGATAAAAGAAATTTATGAACAAAAAGAGTCAATAATAATAGAATCTAAAATATTAGTACAAAGAAATGGGGAGAAGTAAATGGAAAACACCTCTGGACAGGGGAAATCGGCAGTAATCCCGGACGAAATAAGAAAATG
Source organism: Nitrospinota bacterium (assembly GCA_030620925.1). Taxonomy (GTDB): domain Bacteria; phylum JAUXIQ01; class JAUXIQ01; order JAUXIQ01; family JAUXIQ01; genus JAUXIQ01. Next base: position 1,298 of record JAUXIQ010000130.1, on the reverse strand, counting down.
GAATTGGGGAGCTTTCTTCCTGAATGCAATTTGGGGATTGGGTAATAGAACATACATAGCTTTGCTTTGCTTAATACCTATTGTCGGGGTTGTAATGGTCTTTGTGTTGAGTGCAAAAGGCAACAAATGGGCATGGCAGAACAAGCGATGGAAGAGTATAGAACATTTTAAGCGTGTTCAAAAGATATGGTCGTGGGCGGGGCTGGCTGGTTTTCTTTTCTTATTGTTTGGAATCATACCTAATATTGTCATTCCAAACTTTATGAATTATAATAAAAAAGCCATTTTCTCAGAGGTCAAACTAGAGTTGCTACACATCAAGGCTTTCGAAATGGCTTATTATGCTGAAAATAACAGGTATGGCAAACTTGCTAGTATAGGCTGGGCCATGCCATCGGGCTTGACGAGATATACGTACAGTCTCTCATACTCATCCACGACCTTCCTGGCCAGGGCTATAGGCAATATTGACCACGATGCAACAATCGACGAATGGACAGTCGACCAGGACAATAGGATGATCCACCGCACAGACGACATCAAGCACTAACGGGCATCATGAGGGAAGAACAAAAGAAGAATGGAGGATAAGAAATGGCAATTGAACGGCTCAACCCCGAGGCTCTATTCGATCCACAAAAAATCGGCCCGTTTTCTCTGGCAACGATAGCGGAGCCGGGCCGCCTCCTTTTCGTGTCGGGTATGGCGGCTCTCGACAACGACATGGAGGTGGTGGGCAAGGGAGACGTGAAAGCCCAGACACTGAAGACCCTGGAGAACATCCAGGCCACCGTAGAGGCCGCCGGGGGGAGCATCAAAGACATCGCAAGTATCACCGTGTTCCTTACCGATATGAGTGACTACCAGGCCATGAACGAGGTGCGGCGAGAGTTTTTCGGGGGAGACTTCCCAGCCAGCACGGCGATAGGTATTCAATCGCTCGTGTCCCCGGACCTTCTGGTGGAGATCAACGCAATCGCCGTCATACCCTGAACCTGCTCAACGTGAGACGAAAAGGAAAAACCCTCCACCTTGCGTTTGACTAGACTCTGCGGGATAAATAAGGACGCTTGCTTGCCTGTGTCTACCTCCCCGATGGAGCCCCGCTCAACGCGGGGGCTCCTATTCTCAATAAAAAATCGAACCCTGGGATCAGATAACCATCCGGCAGGCGAATTAGCAGAGAAGATTTTCCTAAAAGTTGGTTTACTTCCCCGCGGCGATGGAGCCTCTAACTATTATCAGTAAGGATAAGTGACTGTTTAACAGCTGATAGTAGTTTGATGCGGCCCTACTTT
>JAUXIQ010000048.1 GCA_030620925.1 Nitrospinota bacterium | reverse complement strand
CATGGCCACCGAGGGAAGCTGTAGAGACCTCCTCCCCGTCCGCTGTACGCGTCTTCTGTTCTTTACCGCCTCAAGCTCTCTCTCAAGTTTATATATCCTGCGGTGGACTTTCCGCCGATCCACTTCGAGCTGCGTTTCTCCCGGCCCCCTGGTGCCTATCCCCCCTCCCAGGCGCGACATGGTGATACCCCTGCCCACAAGGTGGGTAAGCATATATTTCAACTGCGCCAGATCGACCTGGAGCTTCCCTTCGCTGCTTCTGGCCCTCTTGGCGAAAATCTCCAGGATGAGCTGTGCTCTGTCGATTACCTGGAGACTCATTTCTTCCTGCAGGCTCCTCTGTTGAGCGGGGGTAAGCTCTTCGTCGAAGATCACCAGGTCCATCTTTTCATCCTGGCAAAGCTCATGTATCTCCACCACTTTGCCCTTGCCTATGAGAATCCGGCTGTTGGGTTTCTGAATCTGCTGAATGGTCTTGCGGGCCACTCTGATACCGGCGGTCTCAGTAAGTTTGCATAGCTCATCTATCGATTCCTCGGCCTCCTCAATGCGTTGGCTGCTGAGCTTGATCCCTACCAGCAAGGCTTTTTCTCTACCTCGGGTTTCTATTTGTTTTTGCAATTTTCCAACCCGTCGATAATTATACAGGCTGCGCTCTCTTCCCCTCCCGGGAGGTCGGAGAGGTTTATCCAGCGCACCCCTTTCATTGCCCTGAACCAGGTCATCTGCCTTTTGGCGAATTTTCGAGTGTCGCGTTTAATGAGTTCCACGGCGTCTTGCAGCTCTATTTTGCCCTTGAGGCAATCGGTGAGATGTCTGTAACCGAAGCTCTGCATGGGAACCAGCTGTGCTGAGTATCCTCCAGCCAGCAGGTTTTCCACCTCCTGGAGCCAACCCTTCTCCATCATATCTTCTATACGCCGATGGATGCGTTGGTGCAACTCTTCCTTGTCTCTGGTGAGCCCGAATATGAGGGGTTTAAACGGCTTATCCCCTGCATCTTGCTGTGCGAAAAAGGCGGAGATGCGTTTGCCCGTCAGTCGATAAACCTCAAGGGCTCGAATAATCCTCCGCAGGTCGTTGGGATTGATTTGAGAGGCCGCTGCGGGGTCCACTTCGGCCAGGGTCTCATGCAGGAACTGACTCCCCTTCTCCTCGGCTTCCGCTTCCAGCTCACTCCTCAACTCCCTGTCCGCGGAAGGCCCTTCGAATATGCCTTCTATAGCCGCCCTGATATAAAGACCGCTTCCACCCACCATTATCGGCTGCTTCCCGCCCGACAAAACGTCCTGGATGGCTTTTCCAGCGGCCCGCCCATAGTCGGCGGCGCTGTAATATTGGTCCGGGTTCAGAACATCGATGAGATGATGCTTGATGCCGTTCCTCTCCTCCAGAGAAGGCTTGGCGGTACCGACATCCATGTGTTTGTAAACAAGCATGGAGTCGGCGCTGATAATCTCACCCTTCGTCAACCGGGCCACTTTCAGCGAGACGGTCGTCTTCCCTACAGCAGTGGGACCCAGGATCGCCAGTAGGATATCCTCACTATTTCTCATTTATCCTGCCGGGTGAGGAGTTTATCCGCAGCTTCCTGGAAGGCCTGGTAAATGCTCTGCTGGAAAAGAACGAAATGGACTGTTTGGGGGGAATCCGCTCCTGCAGCGGCGTGGTCTACCACGGCGGTCAGCATAGAGCCAGCGGCTTCTTCCAAGGGGAACCCTCCGACGCCGGTCCCTATGGCGGGAAAAGCTATAGATTTAAGCCCCAACTCCCGGGCGCGTTTCAGGCTGTTTAGCGTGCAATGGTAAATCTTCTGCGTATCGGTGGAAAGGTCTTGCCCCATTCCTGCGGCGTGAATGACATATTCGGCCCTTAGGGCTCCACCCGTGGTGACTACGGCTTCACCCACGGGGATAGGCCCCTTTTTCACCGCTTCTTCCTCTATAACTTTCCCACCTTTCTTCTTTATGGCCCCTGCAACTCCGGCTCCCATCCAGAGGTGATTGTTGGCTGCGTTTACTATGGCGTCGCAATCCATCTCCGTTACGTCGCCCTCGGAGAGGAGGACTTCAAGTTGTCCGCAAATATAGCGCATCCTGGCTCCCTCTACTTATAAAATCGCACATTTAACAATTGAAGGGAGCATCAAAAAAATCACCCCGGAAATTAATGACTAACCCCGGGTTAGTTGTCCACCGTTTCCCTGAGGTCTTTACCGGGCTTGAAAAAGGGAATTCTCTTGGCAGGAATGACGACGGTGGCGCCAGTCTTGGGATTTCTCCCTTCTCTGGAATTCCTTTTGCGCAGCCGAAAGCTTCCAAAACCCCGCAGCTCCACCTTGTCTCCCTTGCTAAGGGCATCAGTAATGCTATTGAAGACTGTATTAACGATGACTTCAGTATCTTTTTTGGCAAGGTTAATTTTTTCAGATACTTTTTCCACAAGTTCCGCTTTTGTCATGAAGACCTCCTCTAAGAATAGATGTTAATCATATCTAAGCTCGCAGGCTCTTATTGTCTCAGGATCAGTATCCCCAAATATATTGAAGGCTGGGATACAATCCCCCAATCTTATCTTTAAGCTCCTCCACGTAGCTTCCACGGAAAAACCTGTACCATAAACCCCGGGGCGTGCGCCCCATGATCACCTTGGGTTCACCATCTATTTCAGCCAGTTTAGCGGCCTCTTCGATGGCATCATCCAGGTTTCCAAGGCGATCCACCAGCCCCAGTCCGAGGGCCTGCCTTCCGGAATAGATGCCGCCGTTAGCTATCGCCTTCAATTCTTTCTTGTCCAGTCCTCTGCCTTCAGCCACCGCATCTAAAAACTGTTGGTAGACATCATCTATGAGAGCCTGTAAAAATTTTCGTTCCTCATCGCTAAGGTGCTTCATGGGAGAGCCCATATCCTTAAATTTCCCGCTCTTAACCACCTCGGCGCCTATTCCCACTTTCTCCATTAACTTCTCCACGTTGGGAAAAGCCATAATCACTCCGATACTTCCGGTGATCGTTCCCGGATTAGCCACAATATAATCCGATGCGGATGCAATGTAATAGCCCCCTGACGCTGCAACGCTTCCCATGGAGGTCACAACCACTATTCCACCCTCGCGCTGCTTGAGGACTTCCTGGTAAATTTCCTGTGTGGGGGCCACTGCTCCGCCGGGGCTGTTTATCCGAAGGATGAGAGCGACCGTATCTTTGTGACCGGTATACCTTCGAATCTGCCTGATGGTCTCTTCCGAATCAAATATCGCACCATCAATTTTAATAACCGCTATTCTGTTCCCACCGGCTTTTGCGTTTACGGAATGTAAAGCACCGATCGCATAAAAGAGTACCGACCCTAAGATAAATATCATGGCCCAACGCATGAATCTATTCATAGCTTAAGACCTTTAACTCTTTCATATACACAATTTCAGAGGATAGATTCTTCTTTCGGGGGAGTTACAAAAGGCTTCAGCTGGTTTCCTCTTCTTCAACATCTTCTGATTCAGAGGCCTCTTCTTCCTCAGGCTCGCCGGCGGACTCCGTCTTCTCCTGCTCAGCTTCCGGCACCGATTCTTCTTCTACCGCTTCCGCACTCGCTTCTTCAAGTGCTTCTATAGGTTCCGGTTCCACAGGTGCAATTTCTTCTGGTGCTTCTTCAACTGCTTCTTCGGGTTCCGTTTCAACTAGCACAACTTCTTCAGTCACTTCTTCAACTGCTTCTTCGGGTTCCGTTTCAACTGGTGCAATTTCTTCAGGTGCTTCTTCGGCTGACGCTTCTTCGGCAGTTCCCATTTCCACAGGCGCGTCCTCTGCCGGCGGTCCTTCAGAAACTATCGCTTCCTCGGGCGATGCTTCCTCTACAACTTCTTCCTTCTTCTCCGCCTTGATTATGAGAGGCTCTTCGAGGCCCAGCATCTCGGCTTCCTCTATATATGCCTTGATGCTCAGCCCTATCTTTTTGTTATTCGCGTCGATCTTTATAATTTTACACATCACCTGATCATCGACGCCAAGCACTTGTGAGGGGTCTTCCACCCGCTCATTACTCAATTCGGAAACGTGAATGAGACCCTCCACCCCCTCCTCCAATTCAGCGAAAGCACCGAAGTTGGTGAGCTTCACCACACGGCATCGCCTGTTCTCGCCAACCTTATAGATTTCTTCGGCGTGGGTCCAGGGGTCTTCGGAAAGCTGCTTGAGCCCGAGAGACAAACGCTCGGCCTCTTTATCCACATTCAATACCTTGGCCCTGACCAACTCGCCCTTATTAAGTATTTCCGATGGATGTGAAATGCGATGACTCCAGGAGAGATCGGAGATATGGATGAGACCGTCAATGCCATCCTCGAGGGTAACGAACGCTCCGAAGTCGGTGAGGTTTCGCACCTTGCCCTCCACATCGCCGCCTACAGGGTACTTCTCATCCACCAGCGACCAGGGGTTGGGCTCGACCTGCTTCATACCCAGAGAGATGCGTTTACGCTCTTTATCGATGTTGAGTACCACTACCTCTACTTCATCGCCCACGCTCACCACTCTTGAGGGCCGACGGATTCTCTTGGTCCAGGACATTTCGGAAACGTGAACCAGGCCTTCCACTCCCTCTTCCAGTTCCACGAAAGCCCCGTAATCGGCCAGGCTCACCACCTTCCCTTTAACCTTGGAGCTGACGGGGAACTTGTCTTCCACACTCTCCCAGGGGTCCGGCGTTATCTGTTTACGGCCCAGCGAAACCCTCTCTGTTTCGGGGTCGTACTTTAGCACGATTACCTGCACTTCGTCTCCGATGGCGAAAACCTCAGAAGGATGGTTTATCCTGCCCCAGGTCATGTCGGTTATATGAAGAAGGCCGTCAATACCTCCCAGGTCGATGAAAGCCCCGTAGTCGGTGATGTTTTTGACTACCCCTTCCATTACCTTGTCCTCTTCAAGGATAGCCAGTGTTTTCAGCTTGGCTTCCTCCCGCTCTTCCTCTAAGAGCTGCCTCCTGGAGAGGACAATGTTACCCCGCTTGCGGTTCAGCTTGATTATTTTCATCTTGAACTTCTGCCCAATGAGCTTATCCAGATTTCGCACCGGGCGTATATCCACCTGGGAGCCGGGGAGGAAGGCTTTGAGGCCGATGTCTACCGTGAGCCCGCCTTTGATTCGAGTCACGACCTCTCCTTCCACCAATCCGTCTTCCTTGTAAATCCTTTCTATCTCTTCCCAGAGCTTTATCCTGTTGGCCTTTTCTTTGGAGAGGACGATGAGACCTTCGCTGTCCTCTTTGCTCTCTAAAAAGACCTCAACTTCATCACCAACGGTCAGGTCCTGGCCTCTGTTAGGAAACTCATAAAGGGAAATGTATCCCTCGGATTTATATCCGACATCCACCAGGGCGGAGTCTCTTTCTATCTGCACCACGCGGCCTTTGATAACCTCCCCTTCCTTGATATACTTGAGGCTCTCCTCGTAGAGCTTCTCCATATCCTCTTCCGCATCTATGTCGGGAGGGGTTTCGGGTTGTTCGGCGTCTTGCATTTTCATCAGTTCTTCTGATTCCTGTGATTCCTGATCAACAGTTTTTTCCACATCTTCGGTGGTTTTCAATGGTTTATCCTCGAGCATTGTAAGTTGTTTCCTCCTCAGTTTGCTTCTCTATCAAGTTTATAATAGACCTTCCTTCTACCATATTATTGAACCCCTTTCTCCCGGGTTCTGCATAGGAAGTTTCAAGTACTCATCTATAGCTCATTATCTCCTTTAAACATCTGGTTGAACAATAGCAGGAAAACACTTTTCCAGCAACGATAAAATTGCGCTGAGGGTCTCTTTGGCGTCCATCTCAGTATTATCGATTACCAGAGCGCCTTCGGGTATTTTGAGTGGCGACGCGGCGCGTGAGCTGTCCTGCTCATCCCTCTTTTTTATGTCGTTCACGATCCGCTCAAGCTCTAATTTACCTTCTCCTGTTCCGTCCTGCAAACCGCGTCTCTTGCCTCGCTCTTCAGGAGAGGCATCGAGATAAAATTTAACGTCTGCATCGGGGAAAACGACGCTTCCTATATCCCTTCCCTCGGCTACCACTCCTTTCTCTGCTCCGAGTTCCCGCTGAAGGCCCAGAAGCTCACGTCTCACCTGCGGGTGAGACGAAACCGTCGAGGCATGCATCCCCATTTCCGGTTCCCTGATTTGCCGGGTAACGTCTTTCCCGTTGCAAAACACTTTGAACTCCTCGCCATGTAACTGCATATCGATATTAATCCGTTCGCACAATCGGGCAACTACTTCTGCATCACCGAGGGGTATACCCTCTTCCATGGCGCATAAGGCCACCGCCCTGTATATGGCGCCGGTGTCTATATATTTATAGCCCAGGTGTATGGCCAGCCCCCTGGCCGTTGTGCTTTTCCCCGCACCCGCCGGCCCGTCTATGGTTATTAATATTTTTTTCTCCTTAATATCTACTCCTCCGACATCTTCAATATACCGTCCCTGAAACCCCTGGCTCTCTGGAACATCTCCAACAGAGCTTCTCCGTCTCCCTCTTTTATTCTGGCTTCCGCTTCCTTGAGCACCTCTTGTAATTTCCTTACCGCGTTCAATACTTCCTCTCTATTATAAAGACATATATCACGCCACATCTCTGGAGGAGAAGACGCCACCCGCGTAGTATCCCTGAATCCGCCTCCGCAATATTTCAGCATCTCCAAATCTCCGCGGCTGAGGTCCTTCACGGCGTTGCTGAGAGAGGAAGCGGTTATCTGGGGCAGATGGCTGACAGCAGCCAGAACGACGTCGTGTTGATAGGGGTCCATACAGCTCACTTCGGAGCCCACTTTCTCCCAGAGGGCGGTAACTGCGGCCAGCGCCCCTTCATCGGTTTTGCCGGTGGGTGTAAGGATACATCTGGCCCCCTCAAAAAGCTCCGGGTCTGAATGGGCGGCTCCCGCCTTCTCTTTTCCTGCGATGGGATGGGCGCCGACAAAATCGACCCCGGCAGGCATACTTTTCTCAAGCATCTCCACAACCGATCCTTTGACACTGCCCACGTCAGTTACCAGGGCGCCTTTCATCAGATGCGGCTTGACCGCCTCCGCCATATCGCGGTATGAACCGACGGGAACGGCCAATACCACCAATTGTGCCTCTTCCACCCCTTCTGCGGCGCTATGTGTGTAGCTATCGATGGCTCCCAGGGCCCGGGCGTCTTGCAGGTTTTTAACTCCCCGGCCGACCCCCACCACCTCCTCGGCCAGCCCCTCCAGCTTGCACTTGAGCCCCAGTGAGCCTCCTATGAGGCCCACCCCGATGATGGTCATTTTTTTTACCGGAAAGTCAAAATGTTTCATAATCTCGCTATCGTCTTTCGGGCTTTTGCGAAGGGTCCATCAGATCAATTGTTTAATGGCCTCCAGGAACTTATCGTTTTCCCACTGCACGCCTATGCCCAGGCGTATATAATCAGGCAGTTCATAACCGTCGAGGGGTCTTACGATAACTCCCAGGGGCAAAAGTTTGTTAAACATTTCACGGGAATTTTCAACTTTTACCAGGATGAAATTGGTGTCGGTGGGCACGTATTCCAGGCCCAGATCACTCAGACCCTTATACAGGTATTCCCGCCCCTCGTTGTTCACTTCCAGGCATCGGCGGACGTGATCGTCATCCTCCAGGCAGGCGAGCGCCCCGGCTTGTGCCAGACAGTTGACGTTGAACGGCGCACGCACCCTGTTGAGGTCTGTTATAAGCTCTTCTTTTGCAATTCCGTACCCCACCCGGAGGCCTGCCAGGCCGTAAATCTTTGAAAATGTCCGCAGCACGAAAATGTTTTTCCCTTCCATCACGTAGTCGATGGAGCGTGGGAAGTCGGGCCTGGTAACGAATTCGTAGTACGCCTCGTCCATCACCACCATCACGTTTTCGGGAATTGCGCCGAGCATCTCCAGGGCTTCTTTTTCCCCCACCGATGTGCCTGTGGGATTATTGGGGTTGGCGATGAAAATCATTTTTGTGCTATCGGTAACCGCCTCGCCCATGCTTTTCAGATCGTGGGTGAAGTCCTTAAGGGGCACGCGTATGGTCTTGACGTTATGGGCTTGCAGGACCAGCATGAAAATGGAGAACGCGGGCCAGGCCATTATCGCCTCGTCCTGGGGGGTGAGGAACGTCCTGATAATCGTCTCTATGATTTCATTGGCCCCGCTCCCCAGGATTATATTTTTCATGTCCACATCATGCTTCCGGGCGAGAGCCTCGCGCAGGTAATAGCCGCCCCCGTCGGGGTATCTGTTCATTTTTACAAGGGCGTCTTTTATGGCTTCCATGGCTTTAGGGGAGGGGCCCACCGGGTTTTCATTGGAGGCTAATTTCGCCGGATTGGTCACTCCCAGCTCTCGCTCCAACTCCTCTTCGGGCTTCCCTGGTTCGTATGGCAACAGCGTCTGTATGTGGGGAGGTGCTAACTCACTCATATCACTCGCTCCTCGGATAGGAACCCAAAACCTTGACGAACAGGCACGTCGCTTCCAATTCTTTTAAAGCCGTGCTCACTTTTTCCTGCTCTACATGACCTTCGAAATCCACGAAAAATACGTATTCCCATGCTTTCTTCCTTGTGGGACGGGATTCTATCTGTGTCAGGTTTAACCCGTTGTCAGCCAGGGTCTTCAAACCCCGATGAAGGGCTCCCGCCTCGTGTTTGACTGAAAACAGAATGGAGGTTTTATCCCTTCCGGTGGGAGAAACCTGTTGATCGCTTATGATGAAAAATCTGGTGTAGTTATTATATTGATCCTGTATTTTCGGTTCAAGTATGTGCAGGTCGTAAATGGAGGCCGCTGCCTCGCTGGCCACGGCAGCCGTTTCGGGTTCTCTGGAGGCGTATTCCGCCGCCTTGGCCGTGCTTTCCACCTCCACCAGCTCGATCCCCTTCAGGTTATTCTCCAACCAGAAGCGGCACTGGGCGAGGGCCTGCGGGTGCGAGTAGACTTTTTTTATCTCACCCACGCTGCCCGCTTTGGAGAGAAGGTTCTGGGTTATCTCCAGAAGTATCTCGCCGCAAATTTTCAGGTCGGAATCCACGAACATATCCACGGTGTAGGTGACTGTCCCTTCAATGGAGTTTTCCACAGGCACCACACCATAATCGGCCTTACCCTTTTCCACTTCTTCGAAAATCTGAGCTATGGACACTGCGGGCTGGAAATGGGCCGAGGAGCCGAAACTACGCATGCATGCCATATGCGTGAAGGTGGCTGGAGGCCCCAGATATGCGACTGTATTGGGTTTGGCCAGAGAAAAAGTGGAGGCAACGACTTCCCTGAAGATAGACTTCAAGGCAGCTTCAGGAAGCGGGCCGGAAAGGTTATTTTTTATTCTTTGGTATGCACCTGTGAGCCTGTCCAGGAATTTTTCCTTGTCGGAATCGATGCATTCCTTAAGAAGCCTTACCTCAGTTTCGGCCCTTTCATTAAGCAGTTTTACTATTCTGGCGTCTAAATCGTCTAAAGAATTAAGGTCTTTGTCGGTTTCATTCAAGGTATTTACCACCTTTACAGAACTTCGGATATATAAAATAACT
>JAUXIQ010000157.1 GCA_030620925.1 Nitrospinota bacterium | reverse complement strand
CGGGGAGATGGGTTACAAATGGGAAAGAATGACAAGTTGAAGTTAAACTCTATCATTCGGCATTTCAGCCTCACGTGTGGGATATTCGTCTCCGGGTGGTGGAAATTCATCATAATATTCGGTGTGCCATATATCGTATATGTCGCTATCGGGGCTCTCTATGAAGGTATGGAAGCCTCCACGGTCCGGTTAAACTCCGTATATCTTTATGTTATCCTGGTATTTGCCGGTATGGTACTATTTTATATTGCTTTGGCCGGTTTGATCTACAGTCTGGACAGGGCTGATAGTATCACGGTAAAAGAAGCCTTCAGGAAGGGGGTGGGTTCCGCCTATTCGTTGTTATGGGTGACGGTTATAATGGCGTTCATAGTGATTTTGGGCTTATTCCCTGTGATGGTGGCGTGGACGATGTCCTCCAGGTGCGATTGTGCGTCCTGGATTATCGGCGGCACTATCCTGGGGGTATCGCTGGGGACACTCTTTCTTATATGGTACGGCTTCGCTCCCTTTGTGCTTATACACAAAGGGCTGCGAGGATCGGAGGCCCTCGGGGAAAGCCGGAAGCTGGTGTGGGGGCACTGGTGGTCCGTCTTTTTGCGGTTAATAGTTTTCCATGTCATTTTTTTCCTGGTCCAGATTCAGGCCATGTGGATATTACCGGCATCATCCCCCAGCATATTGATGGTGATTATTCAACCCTTCCTGGCCATATTTATGGCCATATACATGTTCGTTATTTTTCAGGACCTGGATGCGATCAAGCATCCGAAGATTTCTTCATCATCCGCGACACCGTATACGTCATCACTGTCTCATCCCGCTGGTTCTTGACGGTATGGAAGGCGGTAACCACGCCCCTGTCTCCCTTCTTTGTCTCTTTGAGCTCAGTTATTTCTATCTCCACGTGAATGGTGTCGTTCACGAAGACCGGCGCCGGAATGCGCATCCCATCCAACCCCAGGAAGGCCATGGCCGTTTCCCGCAGCCAGCCTAGCTGGACGGCCAGCCCTTCGGCCAGTCCGAAGGTGAGCGCGCCGGGTGCGATGCGCTTGCCGAACAGGCTCTTCTTTTCCACGTATTCCACGCTCGAGAACAGCTCTTCGGTGAGTCCCACCATGTTCACGAAGTTGACAATATCCGTTTCCGAAACCGTGCGCTGGTAAGTGGTCAGCCTGTCACCCACTTTCAACTGGTCGAAGTATAAGCCGGTGGTGGTGTAATTCATCGTTTCACTCCTCGTTCACAAGTTATCGCTGCAAACTGCTCTCTATCAAAATATTTCTAAGCCGGTGCTCTCATCTGCGGCTAAATTATTCCTGACTGCCGTAGAGCGGCTATCTTTTCCTCCGAGTATCCCAGGTAATCCGAAAACACCTCATCGGTGTGCATGCCAAGCGCCGGGGCGGGTTTATAGGGGCCGTCGTCTGAGCTGGATGTTTTTACGGGGTTGCCGATGGCCTTATATTTTCCGACCCCCGGGTGGTCCATCTCGAACACCATCCCGCGGGCCAGCACCTGGGGATCGGAAAGGGCTTTGTCCACGGTGTTGACCGGCCCCGCGGGTATCCCCTCGCGGGAAATGGCCTCCATCCAGTGCTTGATGTCTTCCTTTGCGAACTCCTCTTCGAATATGGCCTGTAGCTCTTCCTTGTGTTCCACCCGGGAGTTGTTGTCAGCGAACTTGGGGTTTTCAGACAGGTCTTCCCTGCCCAGCACCTTGCACAGCTTCTTCCAGAACTTCTCCGTGGGTGCGGCGATGACCATGTAGTCGTCCTTGGCCTTGAAGGCCTGGTAGGGGAAGACCGACTGGTGGGTGGTGCCTATGGGGCCGGGGACAACGCCGTTGGCGAAATAGTACTGCCCCACGTAGGTGAGCATGGAAACCTGGCAATCCAGGAGAGAGATGTCCAGTTTCTGGCCTTCACCGGTCTGTTCCCGCTGATAGAGAGCGGACGAGATGGCGTAGGCGGCGAACATGCCCCCCGCCAGGTCACCGATGGGTATGCCCGCCCGCACCGGCGGCCTTCCCGGCTCGCCGGTGATGCTCATCCCGCCGGACCTCGCCTGCACCGCCAGGTCGAAGGAGGGCTGGTCCATGTGGGGGCCGTTATGCCCGTAGCCGGATATGGAGCAGCATATTATGCGGGGATTTTGCTTCTTGAGCGTTTCGTAAGTGCACTTCAGCTTCTTCAGAACCGCGGGCCGGAAGTTGTCGTACACCACGTCGGATACTTTCACCAGGTCGTAGAAAACCTCTATCCCCTCTTCTTTGTTGAGGTCCAGGGTGATACTCTTCTTGCTGCGGTTAACGGCCAGGAAGAAAGCGTTCTGGCCGCCGATGGTGACATGAGTGCCCAGCCGGGTGGGGTCTCCGTCTCCGGGCATCTCCACCTTTATGACCTCCGCCCCCAAATCTCCCATGAGAAGCGAGCCGTAAGGCCCGGCAAGCATTCGGGATAAGTCCAGTATCCTGACTCCGCTCAGCATTGAGCGCATCTAATTTACCTCCCCTTGAATTGCGGTTTGCGTTTTTCGGCGAAAGACTTCTGCCCCTCCTTTACGTCCTCGCTGTTGAAGATGGTATGAGTGAGGCCGGCTATTTCCTGGAGGACTTCGGGGGGCATGACCCTGTATTTAAGGCTCCTGGCGATTATTTTCTTGGTAGCCATGAGGGTAAGCGGCGCGTTACCGCTAACCTCTTCAGCCATCTGGTAGGTAAAAGTCTCCAGCTCCTCTTGAGGAACCACGTGGTTGACCAGGCCGATCTCCCTGGCCCGCTGGGCGTCGAATCTTCTCCCGCTGAAGAATATCTCGCAGGTGTTCCCCAGCCCCACCAGGTCGATCAATTTCTGCGTGCCGTGGTAGCTGTAAAGCACGCCCAGCTTGGCGGGGGGCATCATGAACTTGCTGTTATCTGAAGCCATTCGCATATCGCAGGTTACCGCCAGCTCCATGCCCGCTCCCGCGCAGTGCCCCTGTATCATGGCTATGACGGGGTATTTGTAGTTGGCGATGGCGGTCAGGCCCTTCTTGAGTATGCTGTGGGCGGGTTGTGGTTCGGTGGAGTGTCCCTTTTCGCTGATGGGTATCTTGGAAATGTCGTAGCCCGCGGAGAAAGCTCTCTCGCCGGCACCGCGCAGCACCACGCAGCGCACCTCGTCGTCTTCGTTCAGCTCGCCCAGGACATAGTGGAACTGCATAAGGATATCGGGGTCCAGGGAATTCATCTTGGCCGCGTTGTTTACCGTAAGAGTGCAAACTCTTCCCTTCACTTCTTTGAGCAGCAGGTCTTCCGACATTTCGGCTTTCTCCTATTGAAGAGGGAATCCGCTGTTTCCCGCGGCGATGCGCTCACGGGAAAAGCAGGTCTATTCTTCCTTCTGGCAGAACTCCACGAGCACTCCGTTGGTGCTCTTGGGATGCAGGAAAGCGACGGGGAACCCCTCGGCGCCTAGCCTGGCTTTTTCGTCGATAAGGGTAACCCCCTTTTCCTTTACCGCTTTCAGCTCGGCCTCTATGTCATCCACTATCAGTGATACGTGATGTATCCCTTCGCCCTTGTTCTCTATATATTTGGCGATCACGCTGTCGGGGTTACCGTCTTCGATGAGCTCGAAGTTACTCTCCCCTATCTTGATGAACACCATTCTCATCCCGTGATGTTCGATCAGTTCGCCGGTTTCCAGCCCCAGCACGTCTCTATAGAATTTCGTCGATTCCTCGACATCCTTCACTGCCACACCCAGGTGGTCTATCCTTTGGATCATGGTTTGCCCCTTTTTCAATTCGCTTTGTCTGCGGCGTTACTGCATTTAAAACTTGTTCCTTAAATCGGTGGTGAATTAAAGTTATCAACTGTAATGCCCGTATGTCAATAAGATTAAAAGGAGGGGGAGCGGTTGGAAAATTTCCGACCCCTTCTAATCAATTTTTACGCTTTAACCGGAGCGTCTTTTGAGTTATGCTCTAAGCATCGCTTTTCGAAGCCAGTTGATCCCACGGTAGAACGGTTCGCAGAGAGCGGGGAATATCTTTTTTGATAGTCATGATAGGGAGGGCAGGTCATGGGAGTCACGGAGAAGATGGCGCAGTTTATAGCCGGCTGTACGTTCAATTCCATGCCTAAGGAGGCGGTCACCGCGGCCAGGACGGCCATACTCGATTGCGTGGGGGTGACCGTCGCCGGTGCCGCCGACGAATCGGGGAAAATTATCACCGACTTCGTGCGTCACCTGGGCGGCAAGGGGGTGGCCACCGTCATCGGAGGCGGTTTTCAGACCGGCAGCCCGGATGCCGCCCTGGCCAACGGGACCATGGGTCACGCGCTGGACTTCGATGACGTTACCCAGTCCATGTCCGGTCATCCCTCGGTGCCACTGGTACCCGCCGTTTTTGCCCTGGGCGAGGAACTGGGCGTATCGGGCGAAAAGGCGCTGGAGGCTTACATAGTGGGTTTTGAGGTGGAGGCCAAATTGGGCCGGGCGGTCAACCCCAATCACTATAAGAAGGGATGGCACGCCACCTCGACGCTGGGAGTATTCGGAGCGGCCGCAGTCGGCGCAAAGTTGCTGGGGCTGAGCGTCGACCAGACGCGCATGGCCCTGGGCATAGCCGCTTCTCAGGCATCGGGTGTGCGGCTAAATTTCGGTTCCATGACCAAGCCTTTTCACGCCGGAAACGCCGCCCGGGGGGGAGTGGTGGCGGCGATGATGGCCGCTCGCGGGTTCACCGCCGACGGTGACGTACTGGAGAAACCTCTGGGTTTCTGCCACGTATTCACCGAAGGTGGAGAATTTAACGCCGAGAGAGCGGTGGAAAAGCTAGGCGACCCCTTTGAGGTGTTTTCCCCGGGGGTGGGGCTGAAACCGTATCCCTCCTGCCGGTTAACCCATTCGGCGCTGGATGCCATGCTGCAACTGACGGCGGAGCACGACATATCTCCCGGCGACGTGGACAAGATTGAATGCGGGGTGAACGAAATGGCCCCCCAGGTACTCATACACGACCGCCCCCGCACGGGACTGGAGGGGAAATTCAGCATGCAGTACTGCATGGCCATCGGACTCGTGGACAGGAGAGCCGGCATGGAGCAATTCGTTGACACCAAAGTTCAGGGAGATACGGTCCAGGAACTGATAAAAAAGGTCAACATGTTCGTCCATCCCGATTTCGGCGGGCCGGGGTTGGGCCGCTTACCGGCAATGGTTACCGTGCACCTCAAGGACGGAGAATCGCTCACATGCAGAGTGGATGCACCCAAGGGAGACCCGGACATCCCCCTATCTGAAAGCGAAATTACCGGCAAGTATAGCAACTGCGCCGGGCAGGTGCTCAACGGGGGAAAAGTGGAAAAATCCTTGGAGATGCTTATGAGTCTGGAGAAGCTCGAGGACGTCAGGGAACTCATGAAGAACCTTACTTGAGTTTCTTTCAGTTGAGGAGCGCCGATTAAGAAGTGAAACCGACTGGAAAAAGGAAAATGCGCTTTAAGACAGGAACCGTAATGTTTCTGCTGGCGGGAACCATGTTGGCCCTGCCTGCCGTATCCCTGTCTGCGGATAAGCAGAGGGTGCTTGAAGTGCGTTACGAAAACTCCCGCCTCTCGGT
>JAUXIQ010000429.1 GCA_030620925.1 Nitrospinota bacterium | reverse complement strand
GCTTTTTCCATCGATTGGGCAGGGCCCTGAAGCGGAAAAAGGTCGACCGCGGCCTCTACTCCGTCGGTGGGGAAATTGTGGTGGAGGGGGACCCTTTCGTGGACCATCCCATTCTTATGTTAAAGCTGTTCAGGCATTGCCAGGCCCTGAAGCTGGCCCCGGGCCAGAGCACCCTGAGGAAGATCAGCCAGAACCTTCACCACCTTGATCGCAGTATAATAGACAGTCCGCAGGCCAGAGACATCTTCTTGGAGATACTGTCTCAGGATGATGCCGCCGATGCGCTCCGCCAAATGCACGATGCGGGAGTTCTGGGAAAATATATCCCTGAGTTCGAGGGGCTCACCAGTCTGGCCCAATACGACCTCTATCATAGATATACGGTGGACGAGCATGTTCTCAGAGCCCTCAAACATCTGGAGGATTTAGAAAATACCCAGGAGCCCGAATTGAAAGAGCTCTCCACCCTTTATAAGAGGGTGCACAAACCGTGGCTCCTGAAGCTGGCGGTACTTATGCACGATATAGGGAAGATAAGGGGCAAAGGACACGCTGAGACCGGCGCGGCCATCGTCTCAGAAATAGCGCAGCGCTGGGATATAGAAGAAGAGGACTGCAAGCGATTGCGCTTTCTGGTAGAAAACCACTTGACCATGAGCCATCTATCCCAGCGAAGGAACATAAGTGACGAAAATATGGTGGCCGGCTTCGCGCGCATATTGGAGAGTGAGGAAAACCTCACCCTCCTCTACCTGTTAACTTATGCCGACACCAGGGGTGTTGGCCCCCATGTCTGGACTACCTGGAAGGGGGCTCTGCTTTGGGAGTTGTACCACGAGACACATAATTACTTCGTGAGGGGAGGAAAACCGGAATACTCCCTGGAGGATACGCTGGAGCAGGTAAAAAGCCGGACTATTGCCATGTTGGGAGAAGACGTCGGCGTCGAGGAGATGGAAAATTACCTGCACGCCATGCCCTACCACTACCTGACCACCACCCCTCCCGACAGATTGGTCCGGCATCTGGAGCTGGTACGTAATTTAAAAGAAAAGAGCATCGTCCTGGATCAGACCCACGACTTTCTCAAAGGGAGCACCGAACTGGTGGTCTGCACCAGGGAGAAACCGGGTCTCTTCAGCAACATCGCCGGTACCCTCTCGGCGATGAACATAAACATTATCGGAGCGCAGATTTACACCGGTACTGACGGCTCAGTCCTGGACATACTGCAGGTCAACGGATTAGACGGAAAACCGGTTACCGATCAGGAGACCTGGGAAATGGTAAACCACTTCCTGACCAGGATATTGGAAGGAAAGCTCACCATGGAACAGCTCATGTCGGGGCGTAAGAAGCCCCTTCAAGCCGGGAAGGTGGAACACATGGAGGTTATCCCCAAGGTGTCCCTGGATAACATCTCTTCCGATACCCACACAGTAATAGATGTTATAGCTCAGGACAAGTTGGGTCTTCTCTACTCCATAGCCAATACCCTGTTCAGCGAGGGAGCCAACATTTACCTGGCAAGGATATCCACAGAGGTGCACAGGGCCATAAACTCATTTTATATAACCGATTTCGAGGGCAGAAAAATTGAGGATGTAGATGTCTTAAACGAGTTGGAACGAAAGCTCCTGGAAGCGATTTCATCAGAAGATTAAGAGAACTATTTATTTTTGAAAATAGCTGTTCCCTGTGCTAAACTAGTTTATTAGAGTAATTGCTAAAGGCGGGCCGGGGCTATTTGATTCCGGTTTCCAGCCTTTGGAGAGAATACTTGAAAAAGTTCTTTTTTGTAGGGAAAATTTTGATTTTGCGCGTTACCCGTTGCGGAGGGGGGCCTATTGGAGGGCCTCCCTCTTCAAGCATTGAGGGAAAAAAGGAGCTCAATGAGTAATATTAGAAGGGAGGTCAAGCTTACCGAAGGATACAAAACCCTGGAACTTTTCGGTATCAGGGACGAAAACCTGAAACTGATAGAGAAAACATTTAACGTGCGCATTTCAGCCAGGGGGCATGAAATAACCCTTGAAGGCGATTCTAAATCGGTGGAAGGGGCGGAGAAACTCTTGAAAGAGCTTGACTACCTGTTTGCATCGGGCCATACCATAACCTCCAACGAGTTCTTGCATCTGGTAAAGACCTCAGCCACAGACCACGGGGCCGATATTCGGGAGTTGTACGAAGACCAGCTAAAGATATCCACCAAGAGACGCGCGGTAACTCCCAAGGGCAGGAACCAGAAGGAATATATTCAGGCTATGAGGGATTACGACCTGGTCATAGCCATCGGTCCGGCGGGCACAGGGAAGACATACCTGGCCATGGCCATGGGGGTGTCCGATCTAATAACAAAGAAATACAGCCGGATCATACTCACCAGGCCTGCGGTAGAGGCGGGAGAGAAGCTTGGCTTTCTTCCGGGGGATATTTTCGAAAAAGTTAACCCCTACCTGAGGCCGCTTTATGACGCTCTTTACGATATGATGGATTTCGATATGGTGCAGAAGTTTCAGGAGCGGGGCACCATAGAAGTGGCGCCCCTGGCCTACATGAGGGGCAGGACGCTCAACGATTCCTTCATAATACTCGATGAGGCTCAAAACACCACT
>JAUXIQ010000186.1 GCA_030620925.1 Nitrospinota bacterium | reverse complement strand
TAGATGTTCAGGGGGGGGAAGAAAAGCTCTACCGTATCCGCTGATATGAGCCTGGCGCCCGGCTGTTTGGAGAAACCCCGGAAAACGTAGAGCGACAAATCGTAGCTGGAAACCTGCTTCTGCAGCCGGAGAGCGACCTCGGTGTTGCCCAGTTCCGTTGCCGGTTCGGTGACCGTGCGGTTGGGGATGGCGGCCAGTGGGTCGAAGAACAGGAGTCGCTCCCCGTCCGGCAGATTATCCCGCTCGAAAGCGGGCACTATAACTAGATCGAATGAGAAGCTTCCGGGGAAGTAGCTTATTCTCAGGGCGTCAGAGGGGATTTTGAGATATTCCAGGGGCCGGCCGGAGAAGAACGCCGAGAAGTCTTTGGGAAAAGCGTCGTTGATGAATATCAGGTCGCCCACCCCCCATGTTATTATCTGCCTCCCCACCCGGAAATCGAACTTGCCCAGGGAGAAATCGACCAGCGCCTCACGCAGCTCAAGGTCCGCTTCATCGTACACGGCGTCGTGGAAGAAATCCATCTTGAAGAAAGCCCTGGAGTTAAGCGCATCCCCGAACTGCTCGGCCTCCAGTTGCAGCCGCTCCTCTGCCAGGATGAAGTCGTCGTCGGGGCTGCCGCTGACCCGGGGCGTGAAGTTTCCCTGGATGAAACCGTGCAGTTCAGGCGGTTCCAGCGCGTATGCTGTCCAGGGGATGAGGGCCAGAGCCGCGATCAAGGCCAGAATAGCCTTTATGTTGAGCATCCGCTTAGTCACTGGCGGCTTACCTATTTTTTTATCCACTTGCGGGGAGGATTCTTGAAGTATCTTTTGGAGAATACTTCGTCCGTTAGCCCCGCGTTATAATCGATGGACTCGAAGGAGACTTCCGTGCGGTGGCCGGTCTCCAGGTTTTTCATTGTCCTTGCGGTGATGGTGAGTATCCCCTCTATCTCTTCGATTTTATCGGCGGTGAATACCTTGTAGAGCTCCTGGCGGCTGTTATAGTATTCCTCCTTCAGGGGCAGGTAACTCTCTTTGTCAATCCAGATCAGGCGATAGGCGAAATCTACGCTGCCCTTGTTTTTGGGCACGCTCTTGATCAGGTAAACCTGTTTTCCGTCCAGGGCTTCTTCTTTTATCAGCTCGTGGTCGTCATCGGCGGGGTTTCTGCCCGATACGTCCTCGTAGGTGTAGTCGGAGCCCATGAAGCTGGTGCGCTTGTCGTTGGCTGCGATGCGCTTGGTCAGGTTGATTGCGGGGATGTAGAGCCAGCGGTCGTCGTCCTTGCCCGGATGTTTGTGCACCATGAAAACGGTGCCCCGCACGTCTCCCGGCCTGTGGAAGTATATGAAATATTTCTGCCGGCCGCCTTCTTCCACGTCCCTTCGAAGCATGGTGAAGTATCTCTCCCGCGTCTTCCCCTGCTTGTTTATGAGCTTCATCTGTACCACGGCTCTGCCGTCTTCGGCGGCATAGTAGTAGATCAGATGATATTTTTTCATTATCTCTTCCGCCGATTGCCCCGCGGCCCGGGAAAGCGGCGTCAGCGCCAGCGCGGCGAGAACCACTGAGAAGACCAGGAGTCTCGGCGTTATCCTTCTCATTGAGCAAACCTCCTTAACATGGATTTACTGAATGTCTTGATAATTCCCGGCATCAGCAGGAGGGTGGCCACCGCGCTCAGCATCATTATAGAAGCCAGGAAGCCTCCCACCGTCTGATAGGGTGTCAAAGGAGCGAAGAGCAGGGGGGTGAACCCTATGGCTATGACGATAGCGTTCCTGAAAATTGCCCTGGCGGGTTCTGCGAATATGTTTTCAAAGGCTGTTTCGAGCCCATCCCCGGCAGACAGCCTTCCCCGCAGCCTCTGTATGAAATGAATTGCGAAATCTATGGATAGCCCCAGGCTCAGCGCAGAGAGGATGGCCACGGGCATATCATATTCTTTCCCGGCAAGCCCTATCACTCCGTAAATGAGCACTATTGTAAAACTGAGGGGCAGCATGGAGACCAGGCCCCACCTGAAGGAGCGGAAAAGGATGCTCATCAGGATCAGCACCACCACGAAGCCGCCCATCAGCGCCCTTATCATCCCCCCCACCATTTTCTTCTGCCAAATGACGTTGAGGTAGGTGAGCCCCGCCCAATTCATTTCGATGCCCGGCGGGAGAGGGTTTTCGTCCACGAATTCCCGCACGACGGCTTCCACCCCCTGCATGTCCCTGTTATTGCCCTTCTTCATCTGCAGCCAGATGTTGGCACTGGCGTAATCGTAGTCCACGTAGTTGTCCAGCTCATCGGGGTCGTCGGCGGAGGCCAGGAAGAGGAAGAGATACTGCGCCGTCTCCTCCTTGCTGGAGGGCAGAACGTTATACGCCCCGTCTTCACCATGCACCACGTAGTTGACCCTTTTAACTACATCGACCAGTGAAGACGTTTTCCCCACCACCTCCATCAGCTCCAGCCGTTGCTGTATCTTCTCCATGTAGCTCAAAACCGCCGGGTCTTTAACGGCGTCGTTTTCCTCGCCGGTCAGGACGAGGTAAGCCATGTACGTGCCGCCGAAGTGTTCATTGAGCACCCTGTCCGCACCCTTATTTTGTGGTCTTTCTGGAACCAGTTCACCGGGTTGTCGTTGACCACGATCCTGGAAATTCCGTATATGCCTACGGCGACGAGGATGAGCATGATCGTCATGGTGGTCCTCGTCCTTTGGATCGACACGCTCCCGAAGCGGCGCATGAGCCTGCTGATGGGAGTGGCCCTGTCCGCTCTTTTTTCCAGGCCTCTCTGGTGCCATTTTTCTTTGGAAAGCATGATGGTTGCGGGTATTAAGGTTATGGTCATGAGCCACGCGGCCATAATCCCGAAGGCTACGAAAAGGCCGAAGACTCTCACCGGCGGAATGGGCGCCAGGGCCAGGGAAGCGAAACCTACGGCCGAGGTTATGGAGGTAAAGAGCATGGGTTTGAAGAGCTCCTCCATGACCTTTTGAAGGGTCTTTTTGCGGTCTCTGTATTGTGGGTAGCGGTCGTGGAACTCGCTCAGGATATGTACGCTGTCCACCACGGCTATGGGCATGAGGAATATGGGTATCATGGAGCTCATGATGTGGACGGTGAAACCCGTGCCTATCAAAAGCCCCATGGTCCAGAACACGCTGAACATGGCCACGAAAAATGGGGGTATGACCAGCGACAATCTTCTGAAAAATATGAGCATTATTATCATTATGATGAGCATGGCCATGGGGGCGGACATGCCCATCTGTTTGAACATCTCAATGCCGAAGGTATCCTCGGCCACGGGGAGGCCGGCGATGTAGAATTTTTCGTCCCCCGGGTATTCCGAGAGGATGCTCTCTATCTCCTGTGAGATTCTGTAGCTCATATTTTTCCGCTGGATGGGTATATATATGGCGATGGCTCTCCCATCGCTGGAGACCAGTTTCTCGGCGAAAAGAGGATTATCTTTTGCCATGCGGAACAGCTTCTCAGCCTCTTCGATGGTGGCGGGGATTTTCGACATCAGGCGGTCCACGACCATCGTTCCGTCTTTTGAGGTAACGTTATTGGTGGTGGTGGGGCTTATGAAATCCGCCCTTTCCACTCCTTTAATCTGGAGAATCCGGTCGATGATGGCGGCCGTTTTTCCCAGCGTTTCCGGATTGAAAGCCCCTTTCTCGTTCACCACCCCCAGGACGAGCTTGTCGTGTATGTTGTAGTCTTCTTTGACCTTGTTGTGGAACACCCGCACGTATTCGTTTTTTTCCAGCATGTTCTCCGGGTCGGTGTCCACCTTCATTTTGGGGAACCGGGTGGCGAACAGGAAAGAGACGACCAGCAGTATTATGATAGTAACCACAGGATGGTTCATAGAACCCCTGATGATGCCCTTAGCCATGATAACCACTCCTCAATTTAAGTATAAATACGCGAAGTATTCATACGGATATGGACCTTTTCCCTCAGAGAAATAGGGCTTCCCCCTTTTTTATACCTCTCTAACCGCTTATTCATGTAACAATCCCCCGTTTATTAAGCCGGATAAGAAGGGGAAGCCCTGAATCGTCCGCCTGTAATAGATTACTCGAAAGCTTTGCCCGGTTCCACCCCCTTCGCCTCAACATCTCAGCCATCGGGCAGAAGCCGATGAAGGACGCCTGACACATGGTTGCGCCCACGTACGCTGTGAATATCAGCCAGTAAGGGTGGTGAAGCAGTGGCAGCGCAAGGCTCACCAGGATGAGCGTTCCGGCGAAACGAAAAACCTAACGATCGATAGGCATAATGTTTCCCCCCTCTTAAGTTAAGTCAGCCTGCTGCGAATCAATCGACTCCTTCTTCACCATATGCCACGGGGAATCCATGGGTACGCCATTCAATAATTCCGTCCTCGAGCCGCAGAGCCCGGAGACCCCTGGCGCGAAGAAACTCCACGGCCTGGATGGCAAGAACGCAGTAAGGCCCCCTGCAATAGGCGACGATCTCCTGATCCCCTGAGAGCTCTGACAGATGGGCCTCTAGCTCTTTTAAAGGAACGGAGATCGCCCCGGGGATATGGCCTGCGCTATATTCCTCGACCGGCCGCACATCGAGGACGGTAACCTCTCCTTTATTAACCCTTTCAATCAGTGTTTCCCGGTCTATGCCCTCAAGTCCTTCTCGTCCCTCAAGGAAGAGTCTCGTAATCTGTTCCAGTTCCGCCAATCGGGTCTCCGCAAGTCCCATCAGCGTCAGGAGAAATTCGCTCACCGTCTCGTCGGCGATACGGTAGGTGACAAAAAGCCCTTCCTTTTCAGTCTCCACCAGGCGGGCGGCATGAAGCACGTGCAGGTGTTGGGAGGCGTTGGCCACGGTTAAACCGGCTTCCTTCGCCAGCACTTCCACCGTCCGCTCACCCTGACTCAGCAGATCCAGCAGCTCCACTCTTTTAGGGCTGGACAGCGCCTTACCGATGCGGGCGAACTGCTCGTAGGTGGCATCTTTGTAGCGTCTGTTGTCGTTTTCCAAGGTCCCTCCTTTAGTATTCAATTGAATGCTAAATTAATCGGCCGCCAATCG
>JAUXIQ010000335.1 GCA_030620925.1 Nitrospinota bacterium | reverse complement strand
GGGACGAACGCGTGTCAGCCGGCCGGAATGGGTAAGACAGCATACTCATCCACGTAACCGCGCACCCGGCGCACGCGCTCGAAGACCGATTCAGGCATCACGTTGTCACCGACACCCAGTATAAAGCCATCGCCGGGAGCGGCCTCGCTGAAAATCCCCTTGATGAAATCCTTGAAGCTCTCCTCGCTGAATTCCTCCCCCAGCATGGCTGACGGGA
This sequence comes from Nitrospinota bacterium, assembly GCA_030620925.1. Classification (GTDB taxonomy): domain Bacteria; phylum JAUXIQ01; class JAUXIQ01; order JAUXIQ01; family JAUXIQ01; genus JAUXIQ01. The sequence goes on along the minus strand of JAUXIQ010000335.1, from coordinate 3,076 downwards.
TGCCGCCCCATATCTTGACCCGCTCTCCGCAGACCCGGCGCGCTTCGGCCACGGTGCACCTGGTCATAGGAGCGGGGGCCAGGGCTTCTATGACGTCCACCCCGGACTCAACGAAGGGCTCCAGCAGGCCCAACACTTCACCGTCGGCATGGCTGAAAAGGAATTTACCCGCCTCGTGCACGGTCTGGGAAATCTCCTGAAAATAGGGCACGCAGTACTCCCGGAACAGCCTGGGACTGGTGATGAGGGCATGAAAATTGTCGGGGCTCCAGATTAGCGGCGCCGGCGACTGAACGGCGACCTGAATAGACTCCCTGCCCTTTTCCCGCAGCAGCTCCACCAGTTGAGCCACTCTTTCGGGGTTGTCCTGCATCTCGAAGTAGGTCTTCTCATACCCCATTATCTCGATGAGCAGCCGCTGAAGGGGACTGCGGTTGACAAACGCCAGGGTTACCCCGTCAGGTCCTATTTTGTCGTCGTAGGCCAGGTAACCCTCGTAGTCCGGCTGGTAAGCGGTATGCTCGAGGATGTAGCGCACTACGTCATAATGGGCCTCTTCCCGGACCATGAACTCCTTTCGCAGGGGTGATTCCACGCCCATCTCTTTCAGGCGGGGTGCCAGTTCGTCCCTTGTGCTGACGGAGCCAAGTGGCGTATGGTAGGTGGTGATGATGGCGCTCTCCACTTTTTCGGTGGTGACGTTCACGGTATCATCGTAGATTTCCTGGAAAAGCGGGTAGCGGCCCAGTATGCCCATACCTATCTGACGGTGGATATCATAAAGGGCGCTGTTTTCGAACTCGGATGGCAGGGTGCCGGTGTTCCGGCGTGCGTGATACCATATCTCCATGCGGGCCACCCAGGGGACCCTATCCGCAGGCTCCCCTCTCATCACGGCCATGAACCGTTCACGTTCCGAAGGCATGGCTTTGCTCCTCTCCATTCAGACCAGGGATAAGAACCGGTCACGGTCTCTTTTCAACTGTGTCGGTTTTATGTTAGAAAGGTAAAATTAACAGGTATGCGGTCTTTTTGCACACCTTTTTTCTTCTGCACGGCGCAGACATTTTTTTTAGGAGCCTTTCAGCAAAATTTGGTATAAATATAGTGGCCGTGACCGTATGGACAGGATTTTTAGTAAACGCCCTGTCGGGCCGTGAAGCTCGGGCCTCGGTCGTATTCAGCTATAACGCTTATTTTCTTTGAGGGGGATTAAGGTGATAATCGACCAGGAACTTTGCACTCTCTGCGGCGAATGCATCGCCAACTGTTTCAAGGACGCTATCGCCGCTGAGAACGAGAAAATCTTGATCTCCGAGGAATGCGTGGACTGCCGCCAGTGCGTGGCCGCCGAGGCATGCCCCGTGGAGGCCATCCTGCCTCAAGACACACCCGTGGCGGGGGGCGGCGCGGAGTGCTTCAGTTGTCCGGTGCGGTGCACCATAAAGCCGGAGCGGACGGGAGCCTGCCAGCGATACCTGAACCAGGACGGTGGACTGCTGCGCACCACCCCGCTCACCCCCTACCACGAGGTAGAGGAACTCGTTTCTGAAGAATACGACCCCGCCATTCGGAAACCGCTGCTGACGGGTATCGGCGCCTGCACCACCAGCCGCAATCCGCCCGCGCCGTTCATCGTTCAGGATAAGGTGGAGGGGGTGGACGTGGTGACCTGCGTCTCCGAGATACCGTTCACCTTCAGCGGGGTGCAGGTGAAGATAGACACCGACCGCTACATCGGCGAGGAAGGCAGCAAGGTGCTCTACCGGGGTAAACGCGCGGGCATGGTGGTCACCGAACAATACGGCTCCAAAATCCTCTCACTGGGCGGCGTCAGGGCCCTGGCCCATCCCGAGGGCTGGCGTGTGGCCAGGCTGTGCGCGGACATAGCTAACCGCAAGAGTGTGGAGCTGGAGATCGAGGGTGGCGGCAAGCTGGAGCTGGCGGTGGGCGAAAAGCCGGTCATCGACGGGGAACAGGATCAGAGACGGCGCATCGGCTGTGGTGGGGCGGCCACGCAGTTGAACATCGAACATTTCAGAGGGGCCGCCGACGAAGTAATCATCATGGACCAGCACCTGACAGGTTACCTCAGGAAACCGGCCAGCGACACGCCCTGGGAGGTGGAATCCATCACCGGCATAAAGATGCGCCACCGCGCCGCCTGCGGGCACATTTCTTTCCCCCACCAGGGGGGCGTCGGATACGGTGCCACGATATACGAAGACCCCTTGCAGATAATCGAGAGCTACGACCCTGCGGATATAAAAGAAGGCTGGACTATACTGTTCACCGACTGCGTCGGTGAGAAGTTCGCCCTCTACCGCTTCGAGGGGGACAGCTTCAAAGAGACGGATATGACCCCCGAGGCCATGAAATCCATCGAGGAGCTTCAGACTGGCTGTGAGCCGGCCAGAGTCTCGGCCCTTTTCTTTGCAGGGGTGGGAGGCAGCGCTCGCACGGGTGTGGTCAAACGACGCCACATAAGGCTCACCGAGGCCATTAAAGACAGACGGGCCAGGCTCACCGTGGGCGGGGCGCGGGCTTTCGTCTTCCCCGGAGGGGGGATCGACATCCTGGTGGACGTGGAGAAGGTCCGGGAGGGAGCTTTTCACTGGATGGGAGTCATGCCCGCCATGATCGCTCCCATCGAGTTCACCATGAAGCTGGACGACTATGTGGACATCGGCGGATACGCCGAAGCCGTCCGGCCGCTGGAGGAGGTGCTTCGAGACCCGCCGCCGGTCTACGTCTCGCCCGGCAGCGAGTCGCAGTACGCCATACGGGTAAAAACCTCGGGCTGATATGGTTGATTTGGCATAGGAAAGAAGAGGACATTGGTGAGAGTAAATGAGAGTTGAGGAGATATCGCGTATTCTTGAGGACGGCTCGGTCTTCGTGGACGTGGGGCCTATGAGGATGCGTATCCACGTCTGGCGGAGTGAGCACGCGGAAAGCGATCTGGCCCTGGCCGGAGCGGAGAAGGCATTTTCCCTTCTGCAAGAGTTAGGCGCGCATAAGGAGACCGTCACCTGCAATATTCCGGAAGTCCGGACAGACCCGGCCCACCCCGCGG
>JAUXIQ010000074.1 GCA_030620925.1 Nitrospinota bacterium | reverse complement strand
GCCTTAACAGCGGCTTGCAAACTATATTTTTATTGCATCGTATACCCCATAAATGGTAAAAATGGTTGTTGTCAAAGGAGTTTGATTACACTGTCATTTTAAAACTCCAGGCTGTGATCGTCATTTTGATTCAATCAAAATTTGCGATGTGGGCTACAACGATATGGACAAGCTATTAGACGCCCTTTTGCTGAGCAAAGATAAGGAAGCCGTCGAACTAATTACCCAGGCATTAAAAACCAGCGACTACAAAGTATTGCGAAGGCGCCGGAAGAAGGAATTCGCGATAATTATCGTCGATCTGGATGACAATAACGCGGACCCCTTCAAGGAAATTAAAGACGCCAGAAAAAGGAATGCCGACCTGGGAATTATCGCCCTGGGGAAAACCGGCAGTCCGAAAAAGATGGTCAGGGCAATTAAAGCAGGAGCGGATGAGTACCTTTGGAAGCCGGTGATTCCGGAGCAGGCAGCATTAGTCGCAGCAAGGTTCAGTGAGCGACACAAGCTTGAGATACAGGCCAGGGAAGCGGAGTTTTATAGAAACCTGGCCAACACCGATGAGCTCACCGGCCTATATAACTATAGATTTTTCCATCAACACCTGGATGCCGAAATATCCAGGTCCGTCCGACTTAAGAACAGCGTATGCCTGCTCATGCTGGATATCGATTTTTTCAAAGACTACAACGATTTCTTCGGCCACATGGCGGGGGACGAAGTCCTTAAGCAGATAGCCGGCATACTCGGGCAGCAAAGCAGAATTTACGACACTGTGGCCAGATACGGTGGTGAGGAATTTACCGTTATAGCTCCTGAAAAAAGCAAGGCCGCCTCTGAGGCGCTTGGGTTAAGGCTTATGAATACAGTAGCGGAATTTGCCTTTAAGGGAGAGGAGAAGCTTCCCGACGGAAAGCTTACCATAAGCGTGGGGATAGCATCTTTTCCTGAGGACGCCACTACAAAAATGGAACTGCTGGAGCGCGCCGACCAGGCCCTCTACACGGCTAAAAGGCGGGGAAGAAACCGGGTAGTTATGTGGGGCGATTAGAAGGGTGCCGGATAAGATTCTTTACCATGAATCCGGTGGATATGACTTAGAGCAAATCGGCCTGAATGTTCTTCCCAAAAGAAGGATTGGAAAAATCGCCAACTGATTTCCGCTGCTAATCGCTTTCTCTTCGGGAACCCTTGTAATAGCGGTTAAACTCAGAGATGAAGTTCTCGACTTTTCTCCTGGGGCTGTTCTCCCATCTGATCCTCCTCCTTATCAACAGAAAACATACCATCGCTCCAGCGACAAAGCCGAGGATGATTCCCATGAGGAATGTAAGAGCGCTCATGATCGCTCCCTCTCTGATAATGGGTTTGACTTCTCAGGTTTTGGCGAGCACAAAGTTTATCAGCGTCCTCACCGCGACACCCGTCCCCCCCTTTTGAAGGTAACCTTTAGCCTTGGAGGCAAAAGAGGTCCCCGCTATATCCAGGTGTACCCAGGGGGTATCCTCCGCGAAATCCTTTAAGAACATGGCCGCCGTTATTGCTCCCGCTTCCCGGCCTCCCACGTTCTTTATGTCGGCGAAATCTCCTCTAATCTGTTCCCGGTACTCGTCAAAGAGGGGGAGTTGCCACATCTTTTCGCCGGCTTCATCTCCGGCTTTTATTACCCTGTCGATGAGCTCCTGGTCGTTGCCGAATAAGCCGGTGCAAACGGTGCCCAGAGCAACCACGCAGGCGCCGGTGAGGGTAGCCAAATCCACCATGCGCGTGGCCCCCAGGCTGCGGGCATAGGACAGGGCGTCGGCCAGGATCAGGCGCCCCTCAGCATCGGTGTTGAGTACCTCTATGGTCTTTCCGTTCATGGCTTTGAGGATGTCGCCGGGCCGGGTTGCCGAGCCACCGGGCATGTTTTCCGTTGCCGGGACGATGCCCGAAACGTTGACCTTCGGTTTCAAGCGACCTATGGCCTTCATGGCGGAAATAACCGCGGCCCCCCCCGCCATATCCCCCTTCATTTCGTCCATGCCCGCCGATGGTTTAATGGAGATGCCTCCCGAATCGAAGGTTATACCCTTGCCCACCAGGAAGACGTGTTCTTTGCTTGCCCCGGGGGCTTTGTAGCTGAGCTCTATCAGACGGGGCGGCTGATGGCTGCCTCTGGCCACCCCCAGAAGGGCCCCCATGCCCAACTCCTCCATCTTCTCCCTGCCGAAGCTATCGAACTCGAGACCCGAGGCATCAGCCACTTCCTGGGCGCACTCCGCCATCCGGGTGGGAGTCATAATGTTGGCGGGCTCATTCACCATGTCCCTGGCGTAGATGGCCGCATCCGCCGATATTTCTCCCCGCTCCCTCCCTTCGGAGACGGCCCCCTTCACCTTTCTATCCGAGGATAACAGGTACAGCTCGGCTATCTCCTGCTTATTGTCTTCCTTCTTTTCCTTATACTTGTCGTAGACGTAAAGACCCAGAATGGCTCCTTCGGTGACGCACTGAGCCATGCCCTGGACATCTATACCCTCCAGCTCGGGATACTGGATGGTCACCCCCACCTTCTTTGCTCCCGTCTGTTTAAGCGCCTTGCAGCATTCTGCCACGGCGCTCCTCATCGTCTCAGGAACCACCGCATCCTTCTTACCGAGCCCGGCCACCATTACCCTGTACGACTTGATCTTTCCGAAGGTGTGCACTGTCGTCCGTCCACCCGATTTGCCGTTTATCTCGCCCTTTCCGGCCAGTTCTTTCAGGGCACCGTCTAAAGATCGGTCGATTCTCTGGGTGGTGCGGAAAAACCTCCCGGAGTCTTCAACGTGAAAAACAATTATCGCATCTCCCGAAAACCCGGTAATATCGCCGTAGTATTCCTCTACTTTCATATTCTGCTCTCGCCTTTCTCCTTAAGGTCTGGCCGCATTATTCCAGCCCGGCAAGGTATTTCTCAACTTCCATGGCCGCCGCGCAGCCCTGCCCGGCAGACGTAACCACCTGCCGGTATAATGAGTCCTGCACATCACCGGCGGCCCACACCCCCGGCATCGAGGTCTCCAGCTTCTCGTTGGTCACGATATACCCGCGCTCATCGAGTTCGACGGCCCCCTCGAGGAACTGGGTGTTGGGGGTAGTGCCGATGAAAATGAAAACACCCTCGGTGGGCCTTTCGATTATTTCGCCTGATTTAACGTTCTTGAGCTTCACCGCCTGCACCATATCCTCACCCACTATCTCATCCACGACGGAATCCCAGATGAAATCCACCTTGGGGTGGGCGAAAGCTTTTTCCTGGTAGATTTTGTCCGCCCGCAGTTGGTCCCTGCGATGCACAATGTTAAGTTTACTGACGAAACGCGTCAGGAAGAGGCCCTCATCCAGGGCCGAATTGCCGCCGCCGACCAATATTATTTCTGCATCACGGAAGAAGGGCCCATCGCACGTCGCACAGTAGGATACCCCTTTCCCCGTCAGCTCCTGTTCCCGGGCTACGCCCAGCTTATTAGGGTCGGAGCCGGTGGTGATGATGATCGCCCCGGCTCTGTATTCCTTGTCCCCCACGTGAACGACACGTTCCTTCCCCCGTGAGGAAATCCCGGCAGCAGCCTCCAGCCTCATTTCAAGGCCGAAGCGCTGGGCCTGCTTCTGGAACTTCTCCATAAGCTCGGGGCCGATCACGCCGTCGGGGAAGCCGGGATAATTCTCTATGGCATCGGTGATAGCAGCCTGTCCTCCCGTGACAGCTCTCTCCAACAATAGCGTTTTCAGCATGGCCCGCGAAGCGTAAAGGCCCGCAGTGAGTCCGGCAGGACCGCCTCCCAGTATGATCACATCAAAATCATTCTGATCCATCGCCCGTTCTTACTCCCTTTTCTCGTATAACTGTAAATATAAACACACTTACTCATCCGGCAAACAATAGAAGGTATTTCGGCTGAATTTACCATAGCAGAAAACTCTCATACCCGCAATAGCGGTCTCCTTATTCTCCAGGAGAGTCAACTGTTTCGGTTCCATTTTTCATAAAACTGTGTTACCCTTTCACTCGAAATTTCCGGGGACACCTGAACATGATACAGCTATAGCGGAGGAGCGAACCAAAATGGCCATGGATACTCTTATTAAAAACGCACAACTGGTGATCCCAGAGCAAGGCGTCGTCCGGGCCTGCCTGGGCATAAAAGACGGCTCCATCCAGGGCATCTACCAGGATGAAGCCAGTCTGGAGGCTGATCAGATAATAGACGCCGGGGAGAAATACATCCTCCCGGGGGCCCTGGACCCGCACGTGCACCTGGGTTTCGCAGGGCCTTTCGACGAGCATTTCACAACCGAAACCGCCTCTTCCGCTATAGGCGGAGTCACCACCATCATCCACCACCACTTCCTGGCCGGCAGGTATGCGGACTTAAACAAAGTAGTGGAGTTGGGGGAATCCCGTTCCCACGTGGATTTCGCCTTCCATATAATGCTCGTCTCCGAGGAGAGCCTGGCCGATATTAAAACCTACGTGCAGGACTTCGGCGTGCGCTCCTTCAAGATTTTTATGGGCTACAAGGGACAGGAGGCGAAACAGGTGGGTCTCCCCCGGGATATAGACGACGGCTTCCTCTTCAGCGCGCTGGAGGAAGTGGGGAAACATCCGGGCACCGTTACCTGTATTCATGCGGAAAACAATGAGCTGATAGCCACTCTAAAGCAGCGCCTCATGGACGCCGGCCGAGACGACCTGCCTGCCTGGGAAGAAGCACGGCCCGGCTTCGCCGAGGCGGAGAACGTTCAGCGGGCCTTATATTTCAGCCAGATCACCGGTTGTCCGGTCTACTTCGTTCATATGAGCGCCGCCGACAGCGTGAAGAAGCTGGCCCAATACAAGGCGGAGGGAGTCAGCGCTTACGGCGAAACCTGCTCCCACTACCTCACCCACACAAAAGATGCGCCTCTGGGCAACCTGGGCAAGGTCAACCCGCCCCTGAGAACGGAAAAAGACGTGGAGGCCATGTGGGAGGGGCTGCGCAGCGGAGTAATAGATACCGTGGCCTCCGATCATGGGGGTTTTCTGAGTAAAAAGAAGGAAGGAGACATCTGGTCCGCCATGCCCGGCTTTCCCGGCGTGGCCACCATCCTTCCCGTACTGCTCAGTGAAGGGGTCAACCGGGGTCGCATATCCATCCAGAAGGTGGCCGAGGTGTCCTCCTGCAACACGGCCAAGATATTCGGACTCTACCCCCGCAAGGGAACCATAAGCGTGGGCAGCGACGCCGACCTGGTCATGGTGGACATGGACCTGGAGAAGACGGTCACCCCCGAGCTGCTGGGCTCGATGTCCGACTTCACCATCTACGATGGCTGGAAGCTCAAGGGCTGGCCGGTGCTCACCATGGTACGGGGCGAGGTGGTTATGAAAGACGGGCAGATCGTGGGGGGAGCCGGAAAAGGTAAATACGTGAGATGGCTGTCTGAGAAAGATTCTTTTAAAATGGGAGCGACGGAAAAATGTCTCAGGAGCATCAACAAACCATCGAAACCGTGGCGGACCTGATACACGGCGCCAACTCTGTGGTGGTCTTCACCGGGGCAGGCATCAGCACGGAATCGGGGATTCCCGATTTCCGGAGTGCCGGCGGCCTCTGGGAGCGCTACGACCCCGAAGAATTCACCTATCAGAAATTCATGTCCAGCGAAAACTCACGCAAGCTCATGTGGCAACTGGCCAAAGAGTTCGCCCCAGTACTGGAAAACGCCGAGCCCAACCCCGCCCATCAGGCCGTGGTCCGCCTGGAGGAGATGAACAAACTGGTCTGCATCATCACCCAGAACGTGGACTACCTCCACCAGAAAGCGGGCAACTCTGAAAGCAAGGTGGTCGAGCTCCACGGTACCATGCGCTACATAAGATGCCTGAGCTGCGGACAGCGCTACACGGCCCAGGAGATTCAGGCCGTTCTGGAAGACGGCGTGGAGATACCCGAATGCCACCACTGTGCGGGCATCCTCAAGCACGAGGCCATAGCATTCGGCGAGGCCATGCCCGCCCAAGCCATGCTGAAAGCCGAGCACGCCTCAAAGAACTGCGACGTGTTCATAGTCATCGGCTCTTCGCTGGTGGTCTATCCCGCCGCAAGCATGCCTGTAGTCGCCAAGCGCAGCGGGGCAAGCCTGATCATCGTCAACCGGGAGCCCACCGACCTGGACTCTTTCGCCGACTACATCATCCGGGGCAGCGCGGGCGAGGCCATGGACGCCATCCTGAAATCGGTGGAACAGCGCATGGACAGGGCCTGAGTGAGAAAGGGCGACCGTCCCGCGGCAAGCGGGATCGCCCCTGTGAGTATCAAACCACCAAGGCATTACGTAGGGGCGGGTTTGAAACCCGTCCTATTAGGGTGTATGCAATACGCCCTCACAACCGCACCTGTCCCGCCTTCCGCGGGGCGTACCGCTGGAGAGGATCGGGAGATGGCTGAGTTGTTGCTTGAGGGGATAAGAGTCATAGATTTCGGCTGGGTATGGGCGGGCCCCCTGGCTACCTCTTTTCTGGCCGACCTGGGCGCTGAGGTCATCAAAGTGGAGTCCAGGGCCAGGTTGGACAACGTCCGCCTCATGGGCCGGGCAAAATTCAGGGACAAGGCGATCCTGGGCGTAGAACCCAGGCAACTGGAAGGTGAGGACATGGAGCTCACCCCCATGTATCACAACATCAACCGCAACAAGCTCTGCGTCGCCCTCAACCTGAAACATCCCGCCGCCGTGGATATAGCTAAAAAGCTCGTGGCCGGGAGCGATATCGTGCTGGAGAACTTCACCCCTCACGTATTAAAGTCAGCGGGACTGGACTACAACTCACTGCGAGAAGTGAAGCCTGACATAATAATGATATCCATGACCACCGGCGGCCAGGACGGCGCCCTGACCAACATGAGGAGCTATGCCCCATCCCTCACCAGCCTCTCGGGTCTGGAGAGCACCGTAGGCTACGGGGATGGGCGGGTCATGGGCACCCTCACCTTCGGCCTGGGAGACCCCAACGGCGCGGTGCACGCCGTCTATGCAATGCTGACCGCGCTCTACCATCGCAAGAAGACAGGGCAAGGCCAGTATATAGACATGTCTCAACTGGAGGCCATGGTGTCCCTCCTGGGCGAACCATTGCTGGATTACCAGCTTAACGGCAGGGTGATGGGTCCCACCGGCAACCGCCATCCCCGCATGGTTCCTTACGGCAACTATCCCGCCCTGTGCGAGGAGGGTGAAGACAAGTGGGTCTCCATAGCCGTCAAGACCGAAGAGGAGTGGCTGGCCTTCTGTCGTGCCCTGGGGCATCAGGAATGGGCGCAGGACGAACGGTTCTCTGGTCTGCAGAAGCGGCTTCACCACCGGGAGCTGCTGGACAGACTGGTCGGGGAATGGACGTCGAAACGGACGGCGCATGAGGCCACCGCCCTCCTGCAGGAAGCGGGCGTGGCCGCGGCCCCCGTGCTGGGTATAGAGGAACAGTATGAGGACCCCCACCTCCAGGCGAGGGGGCTCCATGCCCGGTGTCGCCACCCCCTGTTCGGTGAACAGACCCTGTTTAACGTCCCCTGGAAGCTGAGCCGCACGCAGCCCTCCGTGAGGCGGCCCGCCCCGCTTCTCGGGCAGCACAACGATCAAGTGCTGGGGGACATTCTTGGGATGTCCGGCGAAGAAATTAAAAGGTTGACGGAAGAAGGTGCTGTCTATTAACCATAAAAATAATATGAACGCACTCCTTTTCCGACGGCGATAGTGAAATTACTGCTTTTCGACATAGACGGCACACTAATAGACGTCGACCGTGCTGAGTCCGAAGCCTTCAGCCAGGCATTTCAGGAAGTACACGGCTTCCATGGAATTAATACCGAATGGTCTTCCTACACGAACTACACGGATACCGGCATAGTGGAAGAAATCATCCACTCCCGCCGACACCGGGACCCTACTTCGGAAGAAATAGAGGCTTTACTGAACGGTTTCGTGAAAATCCTGAAGACCAAGCTTCACGAATTTACCGAATCGAACAGTGAGGTGGCCGGGGCGCGCGACTTTCTTCAGCAGCTGCAAAACTCAGGCCGGTATGCTTTGGCTCTGGCCACGGGCTGTATCGAAAAATCGGCCCGCCTGAAACTGGCCCTTTTCGACTTCAACCG
>JAUXIQ010000055.1 GCA_030620925.1 Nitrospinota bacterium | reverse complement strand
GTCCATTTCCTTTAGTTTCTGTAACGCCTCATAGCCGCCCATGCCGTCAAGCACGATTAAATCCATCAGCACTACATTGTAAGGTTGGCCTTGCTCCCTGGCGTTATTATACATTTCGACGGCCTGTGCGCCGTCCCTGGCCGTCTCCACCTCATACCCGTAGCGGGTCAACGCTTCGATCAGGAGCTCTCTGATATCTTCTTCATCGTCCATCACCAGAACTTTTACAGCTACCACCTCTTCCATTATCAGTGTCTCTTCCTTTAATGGGATTGTTTATATATTTCCGCCATGGTTTAACGCCCTTTTTAAAAAAATCTTTTGATTATTTTATTACTCAAATGTCGACAAAAATATAGCCGGGTTCTGAATATCTCTGGTGTTGATATACCTACCACTTTATTATATCATGCCTGCCGTGAATAGTGTTTTAAATAAAGATGTGGTCTGGATAGGAGCGAAAAACCGCTGTGAAAAACAGCATGGGAAGGGGTATTCGGGATGAATCTTAAAGGTAAGGTCGCCGTGGTGACCGGCGCCGGCAGGGGGATCGGAAGGGCAGTCGCTTTGCTGCTGGCCGGGGCGGGCGCCAGGGTTGTGGTGAACGATCTGGGGGGCATAGTTTCAGGAGAGGGCGCATCCCGGGAGCCGGCGGATGAAGTGGTGGAAGAGATAAAGAGTGCGGGAGGAGAGGCGGTGGCCAGCTACGATTCGGTAGCCGCCATGGAGGGTGCGGAAAGAATAATCGGAGCGGCCCTGGACAATTACGGGAAGATAGACATACTGGTGAACAACGCCGGAAATTTCAGGGGCCGCATGATCTTCAACATGAGCGAGGATGATTGGGATACGGTTATCGGCGTACACCTCAAGGGGCACTTCGCCTGCACCAAGTTCGCAGTCCTCCACATGCGGCAGCAGAAGAGCGGGCGGATAATCAACGTCGCCTCCGATGCCGCCCGCGGGGAGATAGGAGGCGCCAACTACTGCGCGGCGAAAGCGGGCATCGTGGGGTTCACCTACGCGGTGGCCAGAGACATGGTCCGCTACAACGTTACCTGCAACGCCATCGCACCACTGGCCGCCACCCGCATGGCCCAGTTCGCAGAAGACGTGGTTGCGGACAGGAAGAAAGCGGGGAAAAAGCTGGTCAAGAACGTCATCACCGGATACAGCGACCCCTCGGAAATAGCGCCTGTGGTCCTATTTCTGGCCGGCGACCGGGCGTCGGAAGTATCCGGGCAGGTGATAGGAATAGGGGGAGGCAAAATCTCCCTCTGGGCTCAACCGGGCCCCGACCGCTACTTCTATTATGACGCTCCCCTGAGCGGGGAGAGTATAGACGAGCTTTTTAAGACCAATCTTGGAGCGGGCAAAAACCTCATGCCCGAAACCATATATTTTTAGTCTGGCCGCAATATTGCGCGCGGTCGGGGAGGAGGGTTTCATGAAAGAGGAAGAAATTTACGAGCGGCTGGCTGAGGAACTTGACAAGTTTGACCTGGGCGCTCCCAGGGAGGAAGAACTCTTCGAGATTCTTAAGATGCGCTACACCGTGGAGGAGGCTCGCCTGGCCTGCAATCTCACTTACGTGCCTGAGAGCGTGGAAATCATCGCCGAGCGGGCGGGCATGGAGCCGGAGGCTGTGGAGCAGATGCTGGACGCCATGCGGGAGAAGGGGCTGGTCTTTTTCGTCGATACCAGGAAGGGCAGAAAGTGGTCTCATATAGTGTTTTTCGGCGTGAACATACAGATGCCTTTCCACAAGATGGGCGACAGGGCCAGGGAGCATCCGGAGCTGCAGAAATTAGGCGAACTTTGGGAGCGATATTACGACAAGTCATTGGGGAACGATATGCACGCCCCCAGAACATCCTTTCTCAAGGTTCTGCCGGTGGAGCAGACCATCCCAACCAACGTTCAAGTGCTCCCCTACCAGAAGGTCTCGGAAATCATAAAAGAGGCGAATTTCATCGCCCTCCTGCCCTGCGCATGCAGGATAGCCCTGAAAAAGTGCGATAAGCCCACGGACAACTGCATCGCCTTCGGCTCGCTGGGCAAATTCTTCGTTGGCAGCGGTGCGGGACGCGAGGTTAGCAAAGAGGAGGCGCTGAAGGTCCTGGACCAGACGGAGGAAGACGGCCTGGTGCATACCACCAACAACGTGAAGGAAGCCATCACCTTCATCTGCAACTGCTGTGAATGCTGCTGCCACTTGATGCGCCGGTTCTCCCAGCTTCAGCGACCACGGGTCATGGCCTCATCGGGGTTTGCGGCCGAAATCGACGCCGCCGACTGCACGGGTTGCGAGGTATGCGTCGAGGTGTGCCAGGTCAAAGCCGTCAGCATGGTGGATAACGTAGCCTCCATAGATGAAGAGCGCTGCATCGGATGCGGCCTCTGCGTGAGGCACTGCCCGGTCGATTGCCTCCAGCTGAAACCATTGGAGGGGATAGAGATACCGGAGACCTTCGACGACATGTGGGGCGCACGGGCCAGGGAGCGAGAGCAGGGTCTATACACATGATGCAGGATATTTCGGGCGTCCCGCGAGCGAAAGCCGATTAAATTTTGTATTTCCATAAGGTTATGTAATAATAGCGCCCTTAGAGTAAAAGCCAAGCCCTGGATGAGGAGGTTTGAACCATGTATTTCGAATTCACCGAGGAACAGGCCTTATGGCACAAGACGGTCCAGGATTTCGTGGACAAGGAGTTCGGCAGGGAATACTACCGTCAATGCGATCAGGAACGGCGCTACCCTTACGAACTGTACAAGAGGCTGGCTGAACTGGGCTGGATAGGCATCATGCTGCCTGAGGAGTACGGCGGGATGGGGTCTGACGCAATCATGTACACCATCCTCAACGAGGGTCTTGGTAAGTATGGGGTAGACACCGGCACCCCGGTGGCGCTGACCACGTTTACCGCCACCAACGTGGTGCGCTACGGTACGGAGGAGCAGAAGCAGAATTATCTGCCCAAGGTATGCAAGGGAGAGATACGTTTTTCCATCTCCATCACCGAGCCCGATGCAGGCTCCGACGCCGCGTCACTCAAAATCTCGGCGGAACAGGACGGTGACGATTTCGTAATAAACGGGCAAAAGGTCTTCTCTACCGCCGCCCACGCTGAAAACAACATCATCTGCCTGGCTGCTCGCACCGATAAAACCGCCCCCAAGCACAAGGGCATAAGCCTCATCCTGGTGCCTAACAACACGCCGGGTCTGGAGCTGCGCCGACTGAACACGCTGGCCCGCCGGGCGACAGGCACCAACGAGATTTTTTTCACCGACGTGCGGGTCCCCAGGAGCAACCTGTTAGGCGAGCTCAATCACGGCTGGGAGTATCTCTCCGGCCACTTGGAGATAGAGCGCCTGGCCGTGGCGGGGATGAACCTGGGCAACGCACAGACGGCTCTCAACGACGCTCTGGATTATGCCAAGGACAGGGTCCAGTTCGGAAAGCCCATAGCCCAGTTCCAGGTAATAAAGCACATGCTGGCGGACATGGCGCTGGAGGTGGATGCCGTCCGTCTGATAGTCTATCGGGCGGCGTGGATGGTCAGTCAGGGTAAACCCTGCGCCAGGGAGGCCTCCATGGCCAAACTGTTCGCTTCGGAGACGTTGTTTAAGACGGCCACCAACGGGATGCAGATTCTGGGCGGTTACGCCCAGATGCCTGAGTATGATATGGAACGTTATTTTCGGGAAGGCAAGCAGGCCATGGTGGGCGGAGGGACGTCGCAGATACAGCGCAGCGTCATCGCCCGCGGCCTGGGCCTGTGATGGGAGGTAGTCTATGAGCGCCAAATTGTACGAAGACTTCAAGGTGGGCGATACGTTCGTAACCGGTGGCAGGACGGTCACCGAGTCCGACGTCATGACTTTCTGCGGCCTTGCGGGCATCTTCAACCCGCTTTTTGTGAACGAGGAATTCGCAAAGAAGAACACCATTTTCGGCACCAGGGTGGTCCCCGGCCCACTGACCTACATCTTTACCGTGGGCATGTGGATACGGATGGGCTTCTTCGAGGGCACCGTGCTGGCCTTCCTGGGGGTGGATCAGATGCGGGCCTACGCTCCGGTCCGCCACGGTGATACACTCCACTCCGAGGTCGAGATAATTGAGGCCAGGGAAACCAGCAAGCCCGACCGGGGAATCATAAAAGCCAAGCATACCACCATCAATCAGAAAGAAGAGAGAGTGATGGATATGATCATGACTTATATGTTAAAGCGCAAATAACCTGACCACTGAGATTTAGAATGAGGAGAATTCTGAAATGATACTCGAGGGGAAAGTCGCCATAGTTACCGCTTCTGCGGGTGCGGGAATAGGGAGAGCCACGGTAAGCATGTTGGCCAGGGAAGGCGCCGATGTCGTCGTCAGCGATACCCACGAACAGCGCGCGCAGGCGCTTGCCGGGGAGATACAGAAGGAAACCGGCCGCAAGGCACTGGCTATCCCCTGCGACGTGCGGGATAAGAAGCAGGTGGAAGACCTGGCGGCCCGGACGCTGGATCAGCTCGGGCGCATAGACATATTGGTCAACAACGCGGGGATCAACAAGTTGGCGCCGGTGCACGAGATGGATGATGAGACCTGGGACCTGGTGATAAACATAAACCTGAGGGGCACCTTCTACTGCTGCCGCGCCGTGCTCCCTACCATGATCGCCCAGAAGAGCGGCGCCATCGTCAACCTGTCCTCGGTGGCGGGCTGGCTGGGCGGAGCCACCGAATCGCATTACTGCGCCGCCAAGGCGGGCATCGTGGCTTTCACCAAATCGCTGGCCAACGAGGTCTCCAGGCAAGGCATAAGGGTGAACGCCATCGCCCCCGGCCTCATCTACAATGAGTTTCTGGCGCGCATCTACCCCAAGGAAGAGCTGGACAAGATAAGCGATCAGACGCCCTTGGGCAGGGTCGGGGAGCCGGACGATATAGCAAAAACCATCCTCTACCTAGTGTCGGACCAGAGCAGCTTCGTGGTGGGTGAGACGGTCTGCGTGAGCGGCGGCCTGTATATGCATTGAGCGGGAGAAACGATGAACGTATACGATATCCTCAGACGGTCGGCTAAGTTGAGCCCGGAGGCTGCGGCTGTATCCTGCGGGAGACATAAATACAACTACGAAGAGTTCCAGGAAAGAGTCCTGAGACTGGCCGGTTGTCTGCATGAAAAGGGCGCATCCAAGGGGGATCGGGTGGCGGTGCTCATGATGAACTGCCACCGCTACCTCGAGTTTTATTACGCCACGGCGAGGCTGGGGGCACTTATCGTTCCCATCAACACGCGCCTTAGTGAAGGCGAGCTCACTTACATACTGAACGATTCGGAGAGCTCACTGCTGGCGGTGGACAGGCACATGCTGCCCATCCTGGAGAGCATCAGGGCCGACGTGAAGACGGTTAACAGTTTTATTTACGCCGATGAAGACGGGACGCCGGAGGGTATGATAGACTACGAGGATGCGCTGGCCGACGCCGGCCCTTTTGACGGGGAAGTCTCCGTGGAAAGGGAGGACCCGGCGGGCCTGTTCTACACCAGCGGCACAACCGGGGGGCCAAAAGGAGTCATCCTCACCCACATGAACTGCGTTACAAACACCTATCACGTCCTGATAACCTTCGGCTACAGGGAGGGCGACGTCTACATGCACGCCTGCCCCATGTTCCACCTGGCGGACGGCCCCATGAGCCACCCCATAACCATGGTGGGCGGCAAGCATACTTTTTTGCCCAGCTTCGACCCCAAGGCGGCCATGGAGATCATCGAGAACGAAAAGGTGTCCGTCACCCTGTTCATTCCCACCATGATAAATTTCCTCATCAACCATCCCGATTTCGACAAACACGACCTGAGCAGTCTGCGGTTGATAAACTACGGCGGTTCGCCCATGCCCGTGGAGCTGATGAGGAAGGCCATGGAGAAGATAGGCCCCCTCTTCCGCCAGTCCTACGGCCTCACCGAGACGGCGCCGCTGCTCACCTCGCTTCCCCCTTCCGAGCACGTCCTGGAGGGTCCGGAGCACCGTGTGCGAAGGCTGGCCTCCTGCGGCAGGGAGGTAGCGGGAGTGGAGGTACGGGTGGTGAACGACGAAGGGGAAAATGTCAAGCCTGACGAAGTGGGGGAGATTATCTGCCGGGGACCTAACATAATGAAGGGCTACTGGCGCAAGCCGGAGGAGACCGCCGCCGTGCTGCGCGGGGAGTGGTTTCACACGGGAGACATGGCCACCGTGGACGAAGAAGGCTTCCTGTTCATCGTGGACCGCAAGAAGGACATGATAATCACCGGCGGCGAGAACGTTTTCTCCACCGAGGTGGAGAACGCCCTCTACAAACACCCCGCCATACTGGAGGCGGCGGTGGTCGGCGTTCCCGATGAGAAGTGGGGTGAGGCCATCAAGGCTGTGGTGGTGCTCAGAGAAGGACATTCGGCCACCGAGCAGGAGATAATAGATTACTGTCGGGAGCAGATAACGCACTATAAATGTCCACGCTCCGTGGACTTCCACCCCGACGACCAGCTCCCCAAGAGTGGTTCGGGGAAAATCCTCAAGGCACAGCTCAGGGAAAAATACTGGGGCGGCCAGGGCCGGCGGGTGCATTGACGCCCTGTGTCGGCGCATAACCAGACCGGGAAGTGGAGAAAACCTGATGGCTGGAGCGGTTGATTAATGTTTGAAGGGAGGTGTTAGCGACCTGTTATGGGCAGCGTGGTAAAGAAAAGAAGAGCTAAGATGCGCAAGCATAAGCATAAGAAACTGAAAGACAAGATGCGCCATAAGAAAAGGAAATAGGGCTGAACTGCTGATATGGGGAGGTTCTGGGGCGAGGACCTTTCCCGTCCGTTCCATTTGTTATGAGTATATGCAGGTCGGCAAGGAGTGCGGGAATATGAAGCTTATCGATAAAGACCTCGTCGAAGAAACGTGGAAAGAGGTCAGTCAGTATCCCGTTGAAAAGATGGCTGATGAACAGGCGCGCTTTATTAAGGTTCAGCCCAGTGTGGCGCCGTTTATCATGGCCTTTACTGAAGAGTATGGGGAAGAAATCTCCAGCCTGGCTCTTTATATGGCTTATGTTGTCTATCGAATGTTCGAGAAGAGCGTCAGGGTTGAAATCCCCTCCCTCAGCAGAAAGGCCATCGAAAGCGCGTTTCAAAATAATGAGGAATGGCTCAAGGGCATCCAAAAAATGGATGAAAGGCTTCTCCAGCGAAGGCTGGAAAATTCTGATGACGTCCGTCAGCTCTTTGTCATCAAGTACGTGATAGAAGCCATCTTTGAGGAGGGCGGCGGGGGGAACGGCTACCAGGACTTCCTCAACGATGATACCCGTAACACTATTTTCATGGTAATAAAGATATTCATAGACGCCCTCGATGGTGTTACAGAGGTCTGAAACCCCTTTAAATCCATCCTTGATTTAGTTTTCCGTCTGATATCGGCCCCGTGCTGATTTTCAATATGAAGCAAGCGCTAATATCCGGGGGAGCGGCGCATATGTCCATTGTTTTCAGGCAAGAGACGAGAAGCTCATCCTTCCTGGACCCCTTCGATGGATTTCGGGAAAAGAGGAGGGAAGTGCAGATCAGGGAGGACCCTCTCACCGGCGCCGTCAGCAGAGTTTTCGCATACAGGAGGAGGCCGCCGCAGCAGTCGGAAACCGCGGATGAGGATCAGCCCCCCGTATGCGCCTTCTGCAAAGAAAACATTGAGACCATGACCTCCAAATTCCCTCCCGCTTTGATTCCAGAGGGCAGGCTCAGGAGGGGGGAGGCGGTGGTCTTCCCCAATATATTCCCTTACGATACGCACAACGCGGTGGTGGTCATCACAGAGCAGCACGAAGTGGGTATCACAGAGTGGTCCGCGCAGAAGCTGGTCGACGCCCTGGCGGTATCCAGGGAGTATATCGAAACGGTGGTAAGGGCGGAGGGGGGCCGCTGGATCTATTCCATAAACTGGAATTATACGCCCATCGCCGGCGCCAGCCAGATACACCCCCACCTTCAGATCGTCTTATCCCGCCAGCCCACGCTGGAGCAGGGCAGACTCATCGAGTCCGGCCGAAAATATATGGAGACCAATGCCGGCAACTACTGGGAAGACCTCATCCGGGCCGAAGAAGAGGCGGACGTGAGGTACGGGGGGCGCACCGGAGATATCCCCTGGCTGGTCAGTTTCGCTCCAAGGGGGTTCGTGCCCGACGTAATAGCCATTCTGCCCAACGACACGGATTTCACCGCCTGCCGCCACGAAGAGATCGAGCAACTGGCCCTGGGCCTGGTCAAACTGTTCAACTACTACGGCAGCCGCAGGGTCACCGGCGCCAATCTCACCCTCTACTCACAGAGCCCCGGCGAGGAGTATTTTTGGACCCACGCGAGGGTCGTCCCCCGCCTGCGAATATCTCCCCTCAACATAAGCGACGTCAACTACTTCAAGATCATGCACGACGAAGGGATAACGCTCTTCACTCCCGAGCGGTTGTGCGAAGAACTCAAACCTTTTTTTCAAAAGGATTAGATTCAATTTATCGTAGGGCGAAAGGTTTGGGAGGGGGGATTAAAAGGGGGGAACACTTTTTCAAAATGGTTCCCCCCTTTTCTTATTCAAAAGAAAAATCCTAGGTCGTTGTTTAGCAGTAGGAGCCGCCGGTCACCAGCACGCAGACACCGCTGACGTAGTCTGAAAGCGGTGAGGCCAGGAACAGCACCGGCCCTGCGGCGTCTTTGGGCGTTCCGGGTCTTCCCAGGGGGATCATGGAGATGCCTGCATCCCTCATGGCCTTGGGGATACCGATGGCTACCTCTCTGCCTTCGCCGATGTCCGCGCTCTCTTCCTGCTCCTTGTCCTGCGTGAGGCGGGTTTCGATGAAGCCGTAAGCCACGGAGTTCACGTTGATGCCGAAGCGGCCCCATTCCTTGGCCATGGTCTTGGTCAAACCCACGATACCCAGTTTGGCCGCCGAGTAGTTGACCTGGCCCGGGTTCCCCGCCACGCCGGAAGTGGATGAGATGTTGATTATCTTCC
>JAUXIQ010000427.1 GCA_030620925.1 Nitrospinota bacterium | reverse complement strand
ACCTGCCCGGCCGGGACCTGTTCTTCCTCGCCGAGTCGCTGAGGAAAGTTACCGAAGGGGCGCGCCTTCTCATAAACGACCGCTCTGATATAGCGGCGGCGGTAGGCGCCGACGGGGTTCACCTGACCCAGAACAGCATCTCTCCAGGCTACGCAAGAAAACTGTTGGGGCCTGACAGTCTCATCGGGCAATCGACCCATTCAGTTGAGGAAGCCCGCATCGCCCAGGAAGAAGGAGCCGATTTCATTACCCTGGGCCCCGTATTCCCCACCCCCTCGAAACTCAAATATGGCCCGCCGCTGGGGCCGGAAGCCATCGTAGCCGTCAGAGAAAAGGTGGAAATACCTGTTTTGGCCATAGGCGGAATTAAACCCAATAATATAAAAGAGGTGCTGGAGGCGGGGGCGGACGGAGTGGCCCTCATCTCAGCGATAATGAGTGCAGAAGATATAGAAGGGGCCGTCTTCTCATTGCTGCAGGAAACCGCGGCCGGAGTTTAAAAAGCGTGGTTAACCTGACGATAGTAATCCCTTTAAACGCAATGGAGTGAAACGAAATGACTCTCTTTGAAGAGGCAAGACGAGGCGTCATCAACGATAAGATGAGGCAGGTCGCCGAACACGAGGGCCTTGATGCCGAGTTCATCAGGCAGGGAGTGGCTGATGGCAACATAGTTGTCCTGAACAACAACCGCCGTCAGTCGCTGAAACCGCTGGGTGTGGGCAAGGGTCTGCGAACGAAAATAAACGCCAACATAGGCACCTCCCGGGAGCAGATGAGCATTGAGCTGGAGCTGAAAAAGCTAAGGGTATCGATCCTGGCGGGCGCGGACACCATCATGGACCTGAGCACCGGGGGACCGGTGGATGAAATCAGGCGCACCATCATCAGGGAATGTCATGTCCCCCTGGGAACCGTCCCCATATACCAGGCTGCGCTGGACGCCTTCGAGATGAAGAAATCCCTGGTGGAGATGTCGGTGGACGAGCTTTTCCGGAGCATAGAAAAACACGGCGAACAGGGGGTGGACTTCATCACCGTCCACTGCGGCGTCACCAGGGAAAACATAAGCCGCATGCGCGACGAAGGGCGGATCATGGACGTGGTCAGCCGCGGCGGCGCCTTCACCGTGGAGTGGATGCGCTATAACGATCGCGAGAACCCGTTGATGGAGTTCTACGACCGTTTGCTGGACATCGCACATGAATACGACATGACCCTGAGCCTGGGTGACGGCCTCCGCCCCGGCGCCATAGCCGACGCCACGGACAGGGGACAGGTGCTGGAACTGGTCAAGCTTGGGGAGCTGACCCAGCGGGCCTGGGATCGGGGAGTCCAGGTGATGATCGAGGGACCGGGGCACGTCCCCCTGCACCAGGTCGAAGCGAACATTATCCTGCAGAAGCGCCTATGCCACGGGGCGCCCTTTTACGTACTGGGCCCATTGGTGACCGATATAGCGCCGGGCTACGACCACATAACCTCCGCCATCGGGGGCGCAATCGCCGCCTGGGCGGGGGCGGATTTTCTGTGCTACGTAACCCCCTCGGAACACATCCGGCTGCCCTCGGTGGAGGACGTCAAAGAGGGTGTAATAGCCACCAAGATAGCCGCACACGCCGCTGACATAGCCAAGGGCGTCAAGGGTTCCATGGAAAAGGACGTAGAGATGTCCCGCTGCCGGAAGAACCTGGACTGGGAAGGCATGATAAACATGGCGCTGGACCCCGAAAAGGCGCGCGCCCTGCGTGAAAGCAGCATGCCCACTGAAGAAGAGGACGTGTGCACCATGTGTGGCACTTTCTGCGCCATCAAGGTGGCCAATAAATAAAAAAACCGAACCCCGTGGCCGGCTCAAGTTTCGATCAACACTTTGATCGAGTTCTCCGCTTTCACCTGTTCGTCGAAGGCTTCCTTTACATCGGCAAGCGGCACGACATTGGTTATGAGTGTATCTACGTCAACGGAACCATCAGCCACCAGCGGGATGGCGAATTTAAAATCGTCCGAATAGCTGAGTGCGGCCTGGAGGGTCAGCTCCTTCTGAAGTATGTGCACGTGGCTCAGACTCACCGGCTTGATGCTCATTCCCACCATCATTATCTTGCCTCCCCTGATGACCAGTCTCAGGGCGTCATTCATGGCCTGTTCAGCGCCGGAGCATTCGAATACAATATCCGGCCCTTCAGGGATTTCTTTCTTGACGTGGCGAAGCTCGTCCTTGAGCGGGTTGAACACGCGGTCGGCCCCAAGCTTCTCCGCCGCCTCCAGCCTGTTCTCGGCCACCTCGGCCACCACCACCTTCGCCGCACCGGCCCTCCTCGCAAGCTGCATCACCAGAAGGCCGATGGCCCCCGCACCCATGACCAGCACCGACTGCCCCAGGGAGACGCCGCTAACACGCACGGCGTGAAGGGCCACTGCCAGGGGTTCTATGACGGCTCCCTGGCGGTGGCTCACGTTGGCGGGGAGTTTCCATACCTGCGAAGTCCTGGCCCGAACGTACTCGGCCAACCCCCCCGGCCAGTCGCTCAAGCCTATCCCCGTGGCCATCCCCGTGGGGCAGAGTGAATACCGCCCATTCCTGCACCATCGGCATTCACCGCACGGGTTCGCGGGGTTCACCGTTGCTTT
>JAUXIQ010000136.1 GCA_030620925.1 Nitrospinota bacterium | reverse complement strand
GATTACACGCTGAAGCGCCGGAGCGAAACCAAATCGGAGTCCAAAGTGGTGGTCAGCGTGGTGAACCAGAAGGCCGTGGAAGACCGGCTGAAAGAGATCGTGGAATACTGGAATAAGCTGGTGGATAACGTCATCGTCAGAAAATACCTGACCTGGAACATACTTGACGAAGAGGGGTCGGGCGACCCGACTCCATACCTTGCCGAGCGCGTTCCCTGCCCCTGGCCTTTCGAGCGGATAAACGTGGATACCAGAGGCGACGTGATGTTCTGCGGCTACGACATCGCAGGGGTCACGGACCTGGGCAACATCATGGAGAAGTCTTTAAAGGAAATATGGCAGGGACCGGAGATGGAGGCCAGGCGTAAGCTGTTGCTCGAAGGCAGGTATGAGGAGATAGAGGTCTGCCGCGCCTGCCCCGATTGGCGCTACCGTTCCTGGAACTACAATTACTATCACATGTATTCCGAGGCGGAAAAGACGAGGAAGAAGAGGGCCGGTCGGATTCCCGACCTGCCCGATGAGGGAATAGAACAGGTCACAGGCAACGAGTGATGGTCTCCATGTGCTGTGCAACCGACCCTGCCATCCGGTGGTGAAATCCAATGTGCGGAATTTGCGGGACATTCGGGACGGGGGATATCGACACCGTCAAAAAGATGCTGCCTCTTATCCATCACCGGGGGCCGGACGACGAACACGTCGTCTCGGGGGAGCGGTTCTGTATCGGCGCCCGCCGGTTGAGCATTATTGATGTAGCCGGAGGAAGGCAGCCCCTGTGCAACGAGGACGGCAGTATCTGGGTGGCTCAGAACGGAGAAATATATAATTTCCCCTCCCTGCGTGAAACACTGCTCGAGGAGGGGCATAATTTCAGCACGCGCTGCGACACGGAAGTTCTCGTCCATCTCTATGAAAGCCTCGGTGACGCCTTCTATGAAGAGGCTGACGGCCTCTTCGCCATCAGCCTCTGGGATGAAGGGAAAAAGAGGGGCATCCTGGCCAGGGACCGCACCGGCAAGAAACCGCTCTACTACACGACGCTGAACGGGAACCTTTATTTTGCCTCCGAGATTAAATGCCTGCTGAAGATTCCCGGATACGAGAAAGAGTTGAACCGTGAGGCCCTCCATTATTTCCTGAGCTACAAGCACGTTCCCCATCCGTTGACCATCTTCAAAGGAATAAGCATGCTTCCGCCCGGAAGCGCCCTTTTTTATGAACCTGGGGAGCCGGTGCGGATTACCAGGTACTGGCAGGCTGACTTCTCCCCCATGGAGGACAGCGAAAAAATCGACGAGGAAGAATTGGCGGACATGATAATCGATACCCTGCGAGAGGCCGTCCGCCGGAGGCTTATCAGCGACGTTCCCATAGGGTTTTTCCTGAGCGGCGGCCTGGACTCCAGCCTCTCCACCGCACTGGCCGCAGAGTCGTCTTCGGGGCCCATCAAGACCTTCACGCTCGTCTACGGCGAAGAAGACCTCTCGGAAGGCAAGCGGCTGGACCTGGAGTATGCACGCCAAGTATCAGATACCTACGGCACGGAACACCACGAGGAAGTCATCAGCTCCATCAACTTTAAGGAGGAATACCCCCGCATCATATCCCATTTCGACGAGCCCTTTTCGGGGGTTATTTCCACCTATTTCCTGGCACGGTTGATAGGGTCTCATGTGAAGGTCGCTCTTTCGGGCGACGGCGCCGACGAGCTTTTCGGCAGCTACCTCTCACACCGCATCGCCCAGCCCATAGAGAACTATGTCAATTTCGAGAAGACGAACGATCCCCAATATGATGATTATCCGCTTTTTGAGAATAACATGGATTTTTTGAAACGCGTGGCCGAGCCGGAGAATTGGAAGTGGCGCTATAAACTGCTGGTCTTTACAGACGAAGAGAAGCAGGAGCTATATTCAACCCCCATGGCGGAAATCGCATCCTATTTTGACACCCAGTCGCACCTTTGGGAATATTTCCGGGGGGCCGGCGCCCGGGACGCCACAAACCGGATACTGGAGGCCGAATTCCGGGGGATTTTCCCCGACCAGGTGCTGGCTTTCGTGGACAGGCTCTCCATGGCACATTCACTGGAGGTCAGGACCGCTTTCCTGGACCCGAAATTCGTCAGGCTGGCGGCGGGGATCCCCGGCAGGCTCAAGATTAAAGATGGTGAGGTGAAATATATCCTCAAAAAAGCGGCGCTTAAATACTTGCCTCGAGAGATAGTTTTTCGCAAAAAAGAGGGATTCGTTATGCCCATTAACGACTGGCTGCTGAATGGGCTGAAGGAGTATGTTAGTGAGGTGCTGAGTCCCGGTGAGCTGGATAAACACGGCCTGTTTAACCCCCGGCACGTGCAGGGGCTGTTGGGGCGGTTTTACGAAGGCGATCAATCCCTGGCAAACAAGGTTTTCTCGCTGCTGGCGTTTCAGGTCTGGTATGATATTTATATGGGTTGACGGGTAAGCACATGAGAGTTGTCGTCTTGCAGCCAAGCTACCTCCCATGGCTGGGGTATTTTGACCAGATAGAACGCGCCGATACGTTCGTGTTTTATGACGATGTGCAATACGACAAGAACAGCTGGCGCAACCGCAACCGCATCAAGACGTCGCAAGGAGGACAATGGATAACTGTTCCCGTGCTCACCAAGCATCGGTTCGGGGCGGCCATAAACGAGATTGAGATAAACAACAATACTCCCTGGGCGTCGAAGCATCTCAAGATGCTGGCGCAGAACTATTCCAAGGGCCCCTATTTCAAAGAGTATATCGGCCTTTTCGAGAGTATTTATTCCAGGGAGTGGATGAAGCTGGCGGACCTGGATATAGAATTAGTCGAGTCCATTTCAAAGGTGCTGGGGATAAATACGGAGTTCGTCTTGTCTTCAGAATTAAACGTTAAAGGCGACAGGCTGGAACGCCTGATGGATATTTGCCTGAAATTGGGAGCGGATCGCTACCTTACCGGGGACAGCGCCAAAGATTACATGGATGAAGAAGCGTTTGCGGCCCGTGGAATCGAGGTGGAATATCAGGACTATCGACATCCGGATTACCCCCAGCTTTACGGGGAGTTTGTTTCGCATCTGTCGATAGTGGACCTGCTTTTCAACTGCGGGCCTCAGAGTCTGTCAATAATTTCGAGGGGAAGTTCATGAAGACCATTCTGGTTACCGGAGGCGCCGGTTTCATCGGCAGCAACCTGATCGAATACCTGTGCAACAATTATCCCGATTACAAGATGCTGGTCTTAGACTTGCTGACCTATGCCGGCGACCTGAACAATATACCCGTGGATTTAGAATCCGAGCGGGAGAGGTTCGAGTTCTGGTACGGGGACATAAAAAACTCCGCCATAGTAAACGAACTGGTCGGCAGGTCCGATGTAGTTGTCCATCTGGCCGCGGAGTCGCACGTCTCGCGTTCCATATTCGACGTAGTGGCCTGTTTTGAAACTAACGTGATGGGAACGCAGGTGGTGACCAGCGCCGTGCTTAAAAATATGGACCGTGTCGAGCGCTACATATACATCTCCACGTCCGAGGTCTACGGCACGGCTCTCACCAACCCCATGGATGAAGAGCATCCCCTCAACCCCAAGAGTCCTTATGCCAGCTCCAAAGCGGGCGCCGACCGCCTGGTATATTCATACATGGCTACCTATAATATTCCCGCAGTCATCATCAGGCCCTTCAACCAGTACGGCCCCAGGCAGCACCTGGAAAAGGCCCTCCCCAGATTCATAACCGGGGCCATAACCAACGAATCCATAGTTATTCATGGTGATGGCTCGGCTACTCGCGATTGGGTTTACGTCCAGGACACCTGCAAGGCAATCGATGAGCTTATTCACTGCGATTTAAACAAGATAAGGGGGAAAACCATCAACCTGGGTTCGGGTCGGGAGACATCTCTCACTCAAATCGTAGAAATAGTGCTGGATATTTTCGGCGAATCCTCATCCGTGGTAGAGCATATTTCCGACAGGCCGGGCCAGGTGGAGAGGCACATCTCGTCTACCGACAAGGCGGAGAGAATCCTTGGTTGGAAGGCCGAGACCGAGTTTGAGGAAGGGCTCCGATATACCTCCGAATGGTATGCGGAAAACTCGGAATGGTGGAAAAACCAGCTCTGGATGCGTTTCATTCCCATTCTGACCAAAGACGGCAAAGTTGAATATTACTGATAGGGTGCTTTTCCCCCATAGTGTCGGTGTTTTCTTCGATAACCATTAACAGCGGGGTTGTATGGATACCAGGCCTGCTATAGAAGGCGGGAAACCGGTCAGGGAGGAATTCCTGCACTTTCACCGCCCCCAGGTGGGTGAGGAGGAAGAGCGGGAAATCCTGGATACCCTCCGATCGGGTTGGCTCACGACGGCCGGGAAGACCAAGGAGTTCGAGAGACTGTTTGCGGAGTATTGCGGTTGCGAACATGCCGTTGCCCTCAACTCCTGCACCGCCGGTCTTCATCTTTCTCTGGTGGCGTCAGGTATAGGGCCGGGCGATGAAGTCATAACCACGCCCATGACTTTCGCCGCCACGGCCAACGTGATCGTCCACGTGGGTGCCACGCCCGTTTTTGTCGACGTCGATCCCCGCACGCTTAATATCGATGCATCGAAAATAGAGGAGCGCGTAACTTCCAGGACCAAAGCCATAATCCCCGTCCACTTTCTGGGCCAGGCATGCGATATGGACGCCATATCGGAAATCGCCGGGCGGCACAACCTGCTGGTCATCGAAGACGCCGCCCATGCCGTGGAAACCGTTTATAAGGGCAGGAAGATCGGCACCATCAGTCCGTTAACGGTGTTCAGCTTTTATTCTACGAAAAATATGACCACCGGCGAGGGGGGAATGCTGACCACTGATGATGACCAACTGGAAGAAAAAATAAGGGTGCTGAGCCTTCACGGGATAAGCCGTGATGCATGGAAGCGATTTACCGAAAAAGGGTACGCCCACTGGGATATAATCTACCCCGGCTATAAATACAATATGTCCGATATCCAGGCTTCGATCGGTCTTCATCAGATTGCGCGTCTGCCCGCGCTCTGGGAAAAGAGGCGGGAGATAGTCGGCTGCTACAACCAGGCGTTCGAAGGTGTTCCCGAGCTGAGCCTTTTAAGGCAAGATGCGGAAGACGGCTGTGTTAACGGATACCACATGTACGTTCTGATTTTAAAGAATGAGTTGCTGAAGGAAGACCGCGACTACCTTATGAACGCTGTGGAGGCGGAGAATATCGCAATAGGCATACACTACCGTGCCGTGCACACCCACCCCTACTATAAAGAGACGCTGAAATATGAACCGGGCTCGCTGCCGGAGGCCGAGTATGCTTCGGAGAGAGTCCTTTCCGTTCCCCTGTTTCCGACCATGACTGAGCGGGACGTTCAGGACGTGATAGACGGCGTGAAAAAGATAATCACCTGGTACAGAAGTTGAGGCATATTGTCGCTCCTGAATGAAAATGGTTACTAACAATAAGCTTCACATAGCTTTACCTCATTATTATAAAAATCATAATCATGTCCCGGAAAGAATTGCGCGTCTAATAAGGACTGTAATGCCTTGAACCGTTTAATGGAATATTCGGCAAGTATGGTGTTCCAAACATTTCCGGGAGGATGCGCATTTTCGATATTCTCCTTGAGATATACGGAATCCGCTCCCAACAGATAATACCCGCTTTCCGGAAGCTCTATGATCAACCCCTGCAGACCGGGAGTGTGTCCGTTCGCCAGCATCACCGTGAGACCCGGAATAATAACCTGATCGCCTTCCAGCAGATTCCATTTGACATCGGGCAAATCAAATATTCCTGGGTCGTAAATTTCCGCCTGGAAAGCATTGGGAAATTGTGCATAAGAAAATTCATCTTTCTGGACATATATCTCGGCATCCGGGAAAAATTGTATGCCGCCGGTATGATCCTGATGGAGATGGGACATAATCACCTTTGTCACTTCCGTCGGTGATACGCCGATCTTTTGCAGCTGGCCCACGACGATATTCTCTTCGGAAATATGAGGTTCCGCCCCCCTGCTTTCTAAACCAGGTACAGCGTCCGG
>JAUXIQ010000070.1 GCA_030620925.1 Nitrospinota bacterium | reverse complement strand
GCATAGCGATGGGCCGCTTTCCAGCCGGCCAATGCCGCGAAAAGGAAGGTGGTGTTGGAAATGTGGCGCACCTCGGGTTGGGCGAAGACGGATTTATCCGAGGCGATGGTTATGTCGCAAGCCAATGAATACCAGAAACCGCCTCCCATGCACCATCCGTTCACTGCGGCGATGACTGGTTTGCTGAGATACCAGATGTGCATGAGCTTCTGCACGTTCTGGGTGTCGTTTTCCCACCACCACTTTAAGTATTCGCCCGTAGACTTACTCCCGGGAACCATGAGGTCATCATCTGCGGCCATGTCGTAACCGGCGGAGAAAGCATTCCCCGCCCCGGTTACTATTATGGCCCGCACTTCACCGTCGGCATCGGCCTGGTCCAGGGCCAGGTGCAGCTCATTTTCCAGCTCAAGGTCTATGGCGTTCAGCGCATCGGGACGGTTCAGGGTTATGGTTACTACCTTCCCTTCTTTACCGTAAAGGATTTTATTGTATTCCATGGTTACCTCCCGGGGGTAAACAGAACAGGCCGAAAATTCGCTTTAAATTTCCGGCACCGCTCTTTCTTTTCAATTCAACTCTTTGAGAGCGGACTCCGCACCATCCACGATGTCCCGGATGATATCTTTCACCGGCCTGATTTCCCTGATCATGCCGGTAACCTGTCCGCATACGAATGCACCGTTGTCCGCATCCTTGGCGGCTGCTCCCATTTTGCTTTCCATGAATTGAAACAGCTCGCCTCCCGATTTCCCTTCTGCGGCTGCTTTTTCAACCTCATCGAAGAAGGCGTTTTTGATCATGCGCAATCCTATGGCTCCCCGCCCGGCTATTCCAGTGGCGGCGTCGTCGGCTTCTATGAGCACGTGCTTATAAACGTCGCCTATGGTCTGGCATTCCTTGCTGGCCAGGAATATTGTGCCCACCTGGACCCCCTCGGCCCCCAGGGCACGTGCGGCCAGGTAACCCCTGGCATCGCCGATGCCTCCTGCGGCCACTACCGGGATGTCCACTACGTCAACCACCTGAGGTATCAAAGTAAAGGTGGTGATCTCCTCTCTGGAGGCCACGCCGCCCGATTCCGTCCCCTCGGCTATGATGGCGTCGACCCCGGCTTCCGCAATTTTCATCGCCATGCTGACGTTGGCCACCACGTGCATCACCGTGGCACCGCCGTCTTTGAGCGCGGCGGTGAATTTCTTGGGACTGCCGGCGGCGGTGATGACCGTCTTTAACCCCTTCTCCAGGACAGCTTCTATCAGGTCCCCGGCGTCGGGCCTGAGCAGGGAGACGTTCACCGCAAAAGGCTTATCGGTGAGTGATTGGCCCTTATCAATTTCAGCTTTCAACTCCTCTGCCGTATAGCTCATGGAGGCGATGGTGCCCAGTCCTCCGGCCTCGGATACCGCGGCGGCCAAACTCCCATCGCTTATCCCCCCCATGCCGCCCAGGATTATGGGGTGTTCAATCCCCAGCATCGAACATAGTCTGCTCTCTTTCACTCGAACCTCCTATATGTCATGTCGTTTTCCATTATCCGTTCTGTTCTATTTGGCGTGCTGCTCCTTTACTTTGTCACGGTCAATTTCGCCTTCCTCGTCCTTGGGTAGCGACGGCACGAACTCCACGTACTGCGGCTTCTTGAAGCGCGCAATTTTACCGCCCACGAACTCTATAAGCTCTTCAGCGGTGAGCGACGCCCCTTCCTTGAGGACGCAGACCGCCTTTATGGCCTCGCCCCATTTCAGGTCCCTGATACCTATGACCGAGACTTCTTCCACGGAGGGGTGCTCCATAACCGCCGATTCCACCTCGACGGGATAGACGTTCTCCCCGCCCGGCTTTATGAGCTCTTTCTCGGCCTTGCGCTTCACGTACCAGAGATAACCCTGCTCGTCGAACCGACCCACGTCGCCGGTGTGATGCCAGCCGTTGCGGAAGGTGTATTCGTTGTCCTCATCTCTTTTCCAGTATCCCTTGAAAACCAGAGGACCTCTTACGGCGATCTCACCGGGTTCTCCCACCTCCACCTCGTTGTCGTGATCGTCCACCAGCATAACCCTGGCCAGCGTGTTTAACTTGCCCGCCGAGCCGGGCTTTTCATCAAAGGTGGCAGCGGTGACCCCTCCGCTGGTCTCCGTCTGCCCGAACCCCGCCCAGAAACAGACGTGGGGCGCTTTCTCCTTGAACTTCTGGATGTTCTCCGGCAGGTCCATGCCCGATATATGTCTCAAGCTGGAGACGTCTCTGGAATTTTCATTGACCTGATCCAGGATCATCTGCAAGATGGGAGCGAAGTTGAAGAACATGGTAACTTTCTCCTTCTCTATCCACTGGGCGGCTTCCGCTGCGTCGAACTTGGGCATAATCACGTTCGCCCCCCCGGCATGCATCATCACCAGGGCCGCTCCCAGACCCGCAACGTGAAACAGAGGGAGAGTACACAGGTTAACGTCGTTCTCTGTGAGCACCATACGGTGCATGCTCTCTATATTAGAGACGATTAAGTTCCCATGGCTCAGCAATGCTCCCCTGGGCTCACCCGCCACGGCGGCGGTATGGATGATGACGTAGCCGTCGTCCCAACCCACGTCAATCTCCTCGCTCTTGTCCGGTTTGGAAAGCGAATCGAAACCGGCGTAATCACCCCCGGCCTCCCCCAGGGCATAGTATTTTTCCACTGAATCCACCCCGGCCGCCGTCTGAGATATTATCGCCTGGTATTCATCATCGGCGAAGACCAGTTTGGGGGCGCAGTCGTTCAAGATAAACTCCACTTCCTGAGCGGAAAGACGCCAGTTGATGACCAGCATGATGGCCCCAACCTTGGCCGCTGCGCCGTAAAGAACAAAGTATTCCAGGCTGTTCTTGGCCAATACCGCTATGCGGTCCCCCTTCTGCACACCGGCGTCCAGCAGGCCGCCGGCCACAGGGTCCACCATATCCTTGAACTCTTTGAAAGTGCAGCGCCTCTCACTGTCGATCGTGGCGGTCCCGTTGGGGAAGTTGGAGGCGTTTTTCCTGATGATGTCATACACGGTGAGGTCGTATAGTCCCATTACGTTTCCCTCCAATTTAGGGCGGTTAACAAATTTCGCCTCGCATAATATGGTAGAAAAGAAATCATCACCTTTTGTAAATCGCACAGTAATATTACATAATTTTGTTGAGGCTCACAAGGGATTTAGTATTCTGAAATGCGTTAAATCGGTATTCGCCCCTTCTTTCAAGGTTTTCACCCCTCGAAGATAAACGGTCTGGACCGTAAAATGCCAACTACCCTCGCACTCATATTTGTGTTATAAAAAAACCGTGTTCAAATTGTCGTTCTCATGCTCAATGGTTCATCACCAATATATAAGGAGCGTCACCAAGTGAGGCACGCATTGGAAAACATCGACGTCGTTTCCCTGGGTTCATCGGTGAGCGCACCCCTCTGTACCCGGCTGCTGGGGGACATGGGGGCTCAGGTGATAAAGGTGGAACGGCCGGACGGAGGTGATTTCTCCAGAGGATGGGACGAAGTAGTGGACGGTTTCAGCTCCGCCCACATGTGGTGCAACCCCAATAAGAAAAGCATTACCCTTAACCTGAAGGAAGCGGAGGCCAGAGATATACTCCTCAAATTATCCGCTCGAGCCGATGTGTTCGTAGAAAATTTCAGCCCCGGGGTGGTTGAAAAGCTTGGCGTGGACTATCCTGCCGTCAGACAGGTGAAGGAGGACATCATCTATTGCAGTATCTCCGGATACGGCCAGGACGGCCCCTATCGAGACGCCCGCGCCCTGGACGCCCTGATACAGGGCGAAGCAGGCATCATAGACCTCACCGGTTCCGAGGCAGAGCCCGCCAAGGTGGGGCTCTCCATCGCCGACACCGTGGCCGGCATCTTCTCGGCATACTCCATCACGGCCGCCCTCAATTTCAGGCGGGAAACGGGGGAAGGCCAGTTCCTCGACGTATCCATGTTCGACTGCATGGTATCCATCCTGGGCTATTTCCCCTTCCGGCACTGGTACCTGGGCGAGATGCCGTCCCGGGTGGGCCTGAAGCATCACCTGCTGGCCCCTTACGGGGCCTTCGTAGCAGGGGACGGCCGCTACGTCCAGCTCTCCGTGGCCACCAACGATGCCTGGGAGAAGCTCTGCCGCCTGCTGAACAGGGAAGACCTGCGGCGGGAAGAGAAATATAAGAGCAACACCGGACGGCTGGAGGACAAAGACCGACTGCACGACGAGATAGGGAGGATGATCGCCGAGCACGAAAGCGCATACTGGCTGGAGAAGTTCAGCGAGGCGGGCATACCCTGCGGCCGTGTGAACAACCTGAAGGAAGTCCTGGAACATCCTCAGACCCTGCATCGGGGCCTGATCAAAGAGATGGAGAGCATGGCGGGGAAAGTGAAACTGATGGACTTCCCCATCAAAATGTCCGCAACCCCCTCGAAGCTGGAACCGCCGCCCGCGTTGGGAGAGCATACCGATGAAATTCTGACCGGACTGGGATACGACGCGGACGAGATCAAAAGGCTTCGCAGCGAAAAGATCGTATAACAACGCAGGAGGAAAGATAGATGGATTTTACCTTCACCGATGAACAGCAAGCCGCACAGATGATGGCCCGGCGCTTCACCGAAAAGGAGATCATACCCATAGCAGACGAATTCGACCACGAGGACAAATACCCCGCTGAAGTGGCGGACAAGATGGCCGAGCTTGGCCTGTTCGGAATCATCCTGCCCCCCGAGTATGGGGGAATGGGGATGGACTACGTGAGCTATGCCCTGGTAATAGAGGAAATCTCACGGGGTTGGATGAGCATAGCCGGTATCCTCAACTCACATCTTATGGTGGGTTACATGATCGCCAACTACGGCACAGAAGAGCAGAAGCAGAAGTACCTCCCCGACATTTCCAGCGGAGAGCGAAGGGGCTCACTGGGTCTCACCGAGGCGGAAGCCGGCTCGGACACCGCCAGCATGAAGAGCACCGCCAAACGGGACGGGGACGACTACGTGATAAACGGCAACAAAATGTTCATCACCAACGCCGAGCGGGGCAACACCTTCGCCGTGCTGGCCAAGACGGACACCCAGATTCAACCCCAGCACCGGGGCATAAGCGCTTTCATAGTGGACAAGGAGACCCCCGGCTTCACCGTCGGCCGCAAGATAGAGAAGCTGGGATACAAGGGGCTGCGCACCTGCGAGCTGGTCTTCGAGGATTGCCGAATCCCCAAAGACAACCTCATCGGAGACAAGGAGGGGCAGGGGCTCAAATACGTCTTGAACGGACTGGAGGTGGGGCGCATCAACGTGGCCGCAAGGGCCGTTGGCGTGGCCAGGGCGGCCTTCGAAGACTCCATCAAATACGCACAGCAGAGGCACCAGTTCGGCCAGCCCATCTGCCAGTTCCAGGCCATTCAGCACAAGCTGGCGGAAATGGCCACCGGGATAGAGGCCGGCCGTCTGCTCACCTTGATGGCCGCCGACAAGAAGAACCGCGGCGAGCGCTGCGACCTGGAAGCGGGGATGGCCAAGCTGTTCACATCAGAGCTGAGCGTGAAGGCTTCCCTTGAAGGTATACAGATACACGGCGGCTACGGCTACACGCAGGAGTTCTCAGTGGAGCGCTACCTGAGGGACGCCTGTCTCTTCCCAGTGGGAGAAGGGACCAGCGAAATTCAGAAAATGGTCATAGCCAGGCGGCTCCTCGAAAAATACAAAATATAACCGGGAGGTATGAAATGAGCGGACGATACTTCGAAGATTTTCAGGTGGGAGACGTGTACAAGCATGAACCGGGGCGCACCATAACCGAGATGGACAACACCATGTTCACCCTCATGACCATGAACACCCATCCCCTGCATTTCAACGAAGACTACGCCAGCAAGACCCAGTTCGGACGGCGGGTGGTTAACGGGACACTGGTCTTCTCCATCGCCGTGGGCATGAGCGTGAGCGACGTGAGCCAGAAAGCCATCGCCAATCTCATGTACGAGAACGTGGATCACGTGAGGCCGGTGTTCAACGGCGACACCATCTACTCCGAAACCGAAGTGCTGGAAAAGAAGGAGTCCTCGTCGAAGCCGGACCGCGGAATTGTCTACGTGGAGACCAAGGCACATAACCAGAACGGCGAACAGGTGCTGACGCTTCGACGCCGGGTGCTGGTTCCCAAAAAAAATCCGCCTGCCTGAAAGCGGATATTAAAATTTGAGGCGAGGCCCTCTCCTTGGATTAGAGCAGGGGGATGGTGCTTTCTATCAGGAATTCGCCCTGCCCTATCGTATCTCCGGGCTGGATGACCAGGAAATCGGAGTCCCAGCTTCCGTTTAATAGCCTGAGCAAATATTCAAGATTGCCTTCGATCTCCGAATAGCTGAAGCCGTAGAACTCTGCCATCTCCTTCGCAAAGTCACGGAATTTCTCCTGGTCGGTGATGCCGTTTTCTATGTACGAGATGCGGGTGTAGTTCTTCAGAAACTCCACCGCCAACCACTTGGCCGTCTCTTCACCGTATTCTTCGATCCAGTTCTCCAGGTATTCCGAATATGGGTTCTGCCCGTACTCTATCCACCCGGGGGTGAGATAGTAGGTGCCCGGATGCTGGGAGAACTCCCTGTCGTATGCTTCCCTGGAGCCCAGCAGGAGCGCGATACAGTCGTGGGTGCGGGGCACGACCAGGGGCGTCTTTCTTGCCTTGACGCCCACTACGCCGTTGCTGCACAGGCCGTAACCCAGCGCAAGGTAGTCCGCGCTGCCGTCCAGCCTGTCCACCTCCTCCTGTATCTTGGCGGGCATCTTCTCCGGGGTGCGATGGTAGCCCTGGGGCAGGTAGACGCACTCCAGACCGTCGTCGCATATGTGATCCAGCTCGTCTTTAAAAACCTCGCAGGCGATTATTTTCAGTTTCAATTATCGCATCTCTCTCTGAGTTTTTAGTTCCGGGATAGCCAGGGAAAGCATTACTTTAAAAGATTAGTTCGTTTTCAGCTCCAGTCAAGGTTTTTATACAGCTCGCCGCCCTTCATGATGAGCCTGATATTATCCATGTTCTCGATAATGGAAATGTCCTGCAGCGGGTCCCCCTCGATCACCAGGAGGTCCGCCAGCTTGCCCTGCTCAACGGTGCCTATCTCTTCTTCCATCATCAGTATCTCAGCGTTGACCCTGGTGGCGGAAAGGAGGCTCTCTTTCGGTGTCATCACCTCCGTTTTAAGCACCAGCTCACGGGCTTTATATTTCTGAAGCGGGCCCAGCAGGTCCGAGCCGGAGCCTATCTTCACCCCCGCGTCATGGGCTATCTGAAGGGCTTCTATGCTGCGCTCGCGGGCGATGTTCATCTTGTAGATGTTGAACTCCGGGACGCCGTATTGCGCTCCCTGACTCACCATCGTCTCGTAAGTCACCATGGTGGGAACCAGGTAAGCATCCGCTTCTTTTATCATCCGGGCGGCTTCTTCATCCAGGAGGTTGCCGTGCTCCACCGTTCTTATCCCCGCCTCCATACAGTTCTTGATGCTGGCCGAGGAATAGGTATGGGCCATTGTGTATGTCCCCACCGCCTGAGCTTCTTCCACAGCCGCCCTCAGCTCTTCCACCGTATATTGGGTGGTATCCAGATGGTCCGTAGGCGACATCCCGCCCCCCGCGGCCATGACCTTAACGTGATCCGCCCCGTTGCGCAGCTGTTCCCTTGCCGCCCTGCGCACCTCGTCCGCTCCATCGCAGATGGCGGGCATGGAGCAGACTCCGTGGGGAGAGAAAGGCGGGCGGGGGTCCATGCGGCGGCGGAAATCCCCGTGGCCGCCGGTCTGCGAGATCATGCTGTTGCATATAAGCAGGCGGGGCCCTTTTATGTAGCCCTGCTCCACGGCCATCTTGAAGCCAATGTCGGCCATGCCGGCGTCGCGCACGGTGGTGAACCCCATCTGCAGCGTCTCTTCCAGTATCCGGCCCACCCGGTAGGCGAACATGGCGCCTGGGTCGGCGAAAGCCTTATGCGGATCGGCTTCTATCAGGCAGGCGTGGATGTGGGCGTCGATGAGACCGGGAAGGAGGGTTTTGCCCTTGAGGTCCAGGGAAATCGTCTCCTTGGGGAGTTCACCGGGAGCGCCGTCCCCCACCTCTTTAATTCTGTCGTCCTCCACTACTACGAAAGCGTTCTCCCTGGGCTCACCGTCGGTGCAGTCTATCAAGTTACAGTTGACCAGCGCATAAACCTGAGACATGATCCCCTCCCATTTTATATGACGTAAGGTACGGATCGCATTACCGCGGCATAACAATAAAAACGGAAACAGATGTTATCATACATCATTGC
>JAUXIQ010000017.1 GCA_030620925.1 Nitrospinota bacterium | reverse complement strand
CCCCAGGACCACAGCTTCGGCCCCCGCCTGCCTGAGCTTGCTCACCTGGGCGCTGACGTCCACCTGGCCACTCTTGTATTTCTCTTCACCGAAAACCTTGAGCCCATGCTGTTTGAGCCTTGCCACGGTGGGGTTGCGCACATCATACCCGTAGTCGTCGTCCTGGAAAAAATTTCCTATTTTCTTGATACCACGGGTGATGACCAGATAGTCGGTTATCAGATATGCCTGCTGATGATAGGTGGGTGAAAGGGCATAAATATACTTCTTAAAGGGTTCCGCCCAGATGTGTGCGCCGGTGGCGGGAAACATGAGGGGGACTTTTTTCACTTGCGTCACGTACTTGTAGGTGGCCATGTTGTTGGGGGTGCCCATCTGCAGGAGCAAGCAGAATACACGGTCCCTCTCGATGAGCTTCTTGACGTTTGCCATGGCCCGGTCGGGTTTGTACCCGTCATCGTAGACTATATATTTAATCTGTCGCCCATGGATGCCCCCCTTTTCATTGACCATGTTGAAGTAGGCCTGGGGCGCGAAGCGGGATAAGT
The DNA here is from genome assembly GCA_030620925.1 of Nitrospinota bacterium. Lineage (GTDB taxonomy): Bacteria > JAUXIQ01 > JAUXIQ01 > JAUXIQ01 > JAUXIQ01 > JAUXIQ01. Next base: position 12,276 of record JAUXIQ010000017.1, on the reverse strand, counting down.
TGTTGCCCCAATTAGCGATGGGGCCGGATAGACCGGCGGAGGAACCAATGAGTATGCTGGTATCCGTAACGCCCACTTCCTTCTTGGCATTTGCATTCCCCGGAGCAAAAGCCAGAGCGAACACTCCTACCAGTAGAGCAATGAGCAGAATCTTTTTCATCATCGTTTCTCCCCTTTAAATTTCTGCTTAATACTGATCGTGTAGTCACATTATGGTTATATCAGAATATTTGAATTGTTCTTTCACCTCCCTTCCTAATTGTCTGAAAGAAGTATATACTTAAATCGAATTATTCCGATTATGCTTATAACAAAACTCATGCGATATTACAATTACAAAAACGTTAAAGCGACTATTATTTATAAAATAATTATGCATTTAGTGTCAACTTATCTTTAGACGTGAGGCAATCTTATATTATTCTTTAATAATTGCAAAGGCGATTTACCGGTAAAATAGATTCTTTAAGGTTGGCCACACGGCAAAGGGGTGAGAACTGATTGAGGGGCGGTAGTCTCTTAATAGAGAATGATCGTATTAATAGTTAAATAAAAACCCCCTGCCCCTTTGCGGGGCAGAGGGTTTAGCTGGTCTACTTTCCTTGTTATTTCTGAGGGAATTTCCTTATTGCCTGGAATTCTGCCTTGGTTTCCGCCGGGGTCTTGCCCCATGATTTCAACCACTGCGGCGTGGCCTCGATTCCCTTTTCCATATCCGGCCCAGTGGGGACGTACCTCATATTGCCGTCGGGCAGTTTCCGGACCACCGCCAGATACCTGGATATGGCCGCAGCGTGGCTCGTTTCGCTATAGGAGAGGGCCGGGACTATGCCCGAGTCCCAGTTCTTGAACTTGGTCTCAGCGGCCTTGATCAAGTTTTCCCTGGTGAGGTCCCTTCCGGTGAGCTCCAGCATGTGGACAAGTATCTTAGCGCCCAAATAGCCCCACGCGGTTGTATCATCGAAAGGAGCTTTCGGGTAGTATTTGCTGATTACTCTCCGGTACTCTATTATACCGGGCACTTGGCTGAGCTCCATGTTCGGGAAAGGCACGGTGTTCACGAACCCCGGCGCGCTCGAGCCGGAGAGGTCTATCATCTTTTGTGATCCCGTGGGAGAAATGCCACCCGCCTGGACATTCCAGCCCATCTTCCTGGCTTCACGAAGGAACTGCGAGCCGGAGATGAAGACCGTCCCCAGTATCACTCCCTCGGCGCCTGCCTGCCTCAGCTTGGTCACCTGGGAGCTCACGTCCACCTGGCCGCTCTTGTATACCTCTTCGCCCACCAGCTTCAGGCCATGCATCTCAACCCTTTTCTTGGCAGGCTCATGGACGTCGCGCCCGTAATCATCATCCTGGTAAAAGGAGCCGATTTTAGTATATCCCCTGGTGTGGATGAAATAGTCTATTATTATCCAGGCTTCCTGCCAGTAGTCGTTAGGCGCCGGGAAGATGTATTTCTTGTAAGGGTCGCCCCAGATATGGGCCCCGGTAGCGGGAAATATCAGGGGGACCTTTTTCACCTCGGTCACATACTTGTAGGTGGCTTTGTTGGTCGGAGTGCCCATCTGAGCGAACATAACGAAGACCCGGTCCCTCTCGATAAGCTTCTTGACGTTGGCCATGGCCCGGTCGGGCTTGTAACCATCATCGTAAACTTTATATAATATCTGCCGTCCGTGAATACCCCCGGCCGCGTTCACCTCGTTGAAGACCGCCTGGGGCGCGAAACGGGATAGGTTGTTTCCCCAGTTAGCAATAGGGCCCGAAAGGCCGGCGGAAGAACCAACCAGGATAGTCGTATCTGTAACGCCCACTTCCTGCTTGGCGCTTGCGTTCCCCGTTGCGAGAGCCAGAGCGAACACTCCCACCACTCAATGCGGCAAGCAAAATTCTTTTTAACATTACTTACCCTCCCCTCAACGATGCATCGTATAGATGGCATCATTAATTTAACCGCATAATTATTTTATAAAAGTAAAATTTACCTCTATTATCCACCCCCCTTCTTCGCCTTTTAAAGTCAGTAAATACTTCGGTTAGATAAAATTTTTTTATTTATTAGAACAGCTACCATAAATTTTGCATACGTTTTATAGAACAGTTCAGCAAAAGTGTCAATAATTTTCTAGTTGGCCCGACAACATTAATTGTTCTTGCTGTATTCAGCGAGGGAAATCCGCTGGATACGTTTTACTGTGGGGACTCTCGCGAAGTGAGGTCAGTCAAACAATCGACTTGACTTGACGGAGTATTTCTGTTAGGCAATAGACTGTTAAAGGATTAACGATGACGGTGTTGTAATTTTTAGTTCTTGCTTAATTTAGGGGGGGAATGAGTTGAGACCATTCGACTATTACAGCCCCGGTACCATAGAAGAAGTGTTCTCCCTTCTTCGCAAGTCGAAAAACGAGGCGAAGCTGTTGGCGGGGGGAACGGACCTCGTGGGGAACATGAAACTCAAGACACTCAGCCCGAAGGTTGTTATCGACCTCAAGCGCATCAAGGGCCTGAACAGAATAAACTACAGCAAGCGAAACGGCCTTCGAATAGGGGCCCTCGCTACGCTTACGGACATCCACACTTCCGTTGCGGTTAGAGAAAATTTTTCTTTCCTGGCCCAGGCCGCAGGAGAGGTAGGCTCGGTGCAGGTGCGCAACAGGGCTACCCTGGGCGGCAACCTGTGTAACGCCTCCCCCGCAGCCGATACCGTTCCACCCCTCATCGCTATGGGAGCGGTAGCCCGCGTCCGCGGCCCGCGCAGGGAAAGGGCGGTGAATCTCGAACAGTGATTCACCGGCCCCGGCTCCACTGCCCTGAAGCCTGACGAATTGCTCGTGCAGGTGGAGGCCCCGGCCATGAAAACGCGCTCCGGAGGAGCGTTCATAAAGCTGGGTGTGAGACGGGCCATGGAGATCGCTCTGGTGAACGTGGCCGCGGTGGTAACTCTCGACGGGAAGAACGGGAAGGTCAAAGACGCCCGCATCGCTCTCGGCTCGGTGGCGCCTACTATTATAAGAGCGGGCAAGGCTGAGGAGTTGGTGATAGGCTCAACCCTGGAAGACAAAGTCCTTGTTGAAGCGGGCAAAGCCGCATCCAGAGCCACCAAGCCCATATCCGACGTGCGGTGTTCGGCAAAATACAGGAAAGAGATGGCCGACGTCCTTACCAGGCGGGCGCTTGCAATGGCCTATGAAGCAGCGTCGTCCTCGTAGTTAAAGCAGAGGCAAGTCCTTTTGTGGAGGATAATTAAAGTGTCGAAGGTTCCCATAAAGCTGGAAGTCAACGGCGAGACCCATGAGAGGGAAGTAGAACCCAGGATGACCCTCCTGGACTTCATAAGAAACGAATTAAACCTCACCGGCACTAAAGAGGGATGCGGCGAGGGAGACTGCGGAGCCTGCACTGTAGTGGTGGATGGGAGTGCTGTAAACGCTTGCCTGATGCTTGCCGTAGAGGCGGACCGAAAAGAGGTGCTGACCATCGAGGGAGTGGCCGACGGCGATAACCTGCATCCCCTCCAGCAGGCGTTCATCGAAAACGGGGCCATTCAGTGCGGCTTCTGCACGCCGGGTATGATCCTCTCCGCCAAAACCTTCCTTGAGAATAATCCCAGGCCCACCGAACAGGAGGTCAGGGTGGCTATAGCGGGGAACCTGTGCCGCTGCACGGGTTACGACAAGATAGTCAAGAGCATACTGGCCGCGGCTGCGGGCTAGTGGTTCGTGCATTTACACGGTGAAAAAGCTTACTGAAAATTTCCGGTCTATGATAATATTTTTCACGAGAGTCGATCATGGAAAAGCCTGAGGATATCTACGAAGAGATAGTGCGCATCCGCCACTCCGGTGGAACAGGGGCGCTGGCCACCATCATTTCGAGGAAAGGCGCGGCTCCCCGCAAGGACACCGCAAAGATGCTGGTCCGTGAGGACGGCACCACGGTAGGCTCGATAGGCGGTGGCTGCGTGGATGGTGAAGTCTGGCAGGAAGCCATGAACGCCATCAAGGAGGGTACCCCCAGGATAGCCAACTTCAAGCTCACCGAGAAGGAGATGGCGGAGAGCGGCCTGATTTGCGGAGGAGTGCTTGACGTGTTCATCGAGCCGATTAAAGCCCCACCCGCCGTCAATATCTTCGGCGCGGGACACATCGCTCAGCCACTCTCCAGAATGGCTGGGATAGCCGGATTCAAAGTGACGGTGGTGGATGACAGGCCCACCTTCGCAAACAGAGAGAGGTTCCCCGAGGCTGATGCCATATACGGGGAAAGTTTCGATGAAGCTTTTTCTCAATTGGAATCCGGCGACAACTCTTACATCGTCATCGTCACCCGCGGGCACCTGCACGATCAGCATGTTCTCAAATGGGCGCTGGGAACGGATGCACGATACATCGGAATGATAGGCAGCAAGCGAAAGATCAATACGATCTATAAGAGCCTTAAAGAAGAAGGCGTCCCGGAGGGGGAGTTCAAGCGGGTGCACGCGCCCATCGGGCTGGACATCGGGGCCGAAACCCCTGAAGAGATAGCGGTGAGCATACTGGCGGAGATAGTTCAAGTATACAAAGGAACAGCGAAAGAAGGCTGAACCTGGATTATTTTAGATCAGTGCAATTCAGTAAAATCTTAAAATGTAAATCTTATCTTCTAACCGGGACCAGGTAAGGCTCCCGGTTTTTTTCATTTATTTATCTTCCACTACCGGCCAAGACATCGAGAGGTGAATATAAATGGACTCCCTGGGGCAGGGGATGGCAACCGCCGCCAAGCTGCTCTTCTCTCTGGACAGAGAGGTCTACTCCATCGTTTTCCTTTCGCTCAGAATCTCGTCCGCGGCCATACTTGCCGCCGCCTTAGTGGGCGTGCCCCTGGGCTATCTGGTGGGTACAGGGAAGTTCAGGGGCCGCAATCTGCTGGGGACGCTGCTTAACACATTCATGGCCCTGCCCACTGTAATCGTGGGGCTTTTCGTCTTTACCATACTGTCGCAGCAAGGCCCGCTTGGTTCGTTGAACCTGCTTTTTACCGTCAAGGCGGTGATCATAGGACAGTTCATCCTGGCTACACCCATCGTAGCCGCTCTGACTATGTCCGCGGTGCAGGAAGTCGATATCAGGGTGAGGCCCGTGGCCCAACCGTTGGGCGCGGGTACCGTGCGGACTGCGTGGACGGTTCTCGAAGAGGCGAGGTTTGCCCTGATCGCCGCGGTCATAGCCGGCTTCGGCCGCGCCATAGCCGAAGTAGGTTCGGCGCTCGTGCTGGGAGGCAACATTAAAGGATACACCAGGACGGTTACCACGGCCATTGCCATGGAAACCAGCAAGGGTGAGTATGGAATGGCGATTGCCCTGGGGATTATACTTTTGATAGTATCCTTTGCAGTGAATATATTTTTCAGGAAACTGCAGGCGAGGACTGCTTGATGGGTACAGGCACCGCCATATATAATCTGGAAGGCATAACAAAATGTTTCGGCCCCCTCGAGGTGTTGGATATCCCTGCACTGGGGTTCGAGGAAGGCGATATACATGCCCTGGTCGGCCCTAACGGCGCAGGGAAAACGACCCTCATGAAACTCCTGGCCCTGCTCGATTCTCCAACATCCGGCCGCATTCTCTACCGCATGAAGGAGGTCCATCCACGCACCGCGCCACTCTCGTTAAAGAGAGAAATCACCATGGTGGACCAGAACCCTGTAATGTTCACCACCAGCGTCTTCTCCAACACGGCATACGGTCTCCGGGCCAGGGGCGTCGGCAAAGCCGAAACGCAACGGCGCGTGGCGGAGGCGCTGCACGTCGTGGGTCTGGAAGGATTCGAGAAGAGGCGGGCGGCAAAGCTGAGCAGCGGTGAATCTCAGAGGGTGGCCATCGCCAGGGCCCTGGCTGTCAGACCGAACGTGCTGCTGCTGGATGAGCCCACGGCGAACGTGGACCCCATCAACGCAGAGATCATAGAAGACCTCATCAGACGCCTCAGGGAGGAGGAGAACGTTACCGTCATACTCTCCACGCACAATCTCTCCCAGGCGTACCGGCTGGCCGATAACGTCATCACCGTAATGGCGGGAAGGATAGCCGATACCTTCAAGGAAAACCTCTTCAAAGCCTTCATATACGATGAAGGCGGAGAGACGTGGGCCCGTGTCGGGGACAGGGCAGTATCTCTGGTTACAGAAAAGGAAGGCCAGGCTTACGTTTCCATCGACCCCAGAGACATCATCGTTTCCCATCACAAAGTCCTTTCCAGCGCCAGAAATTGTCTGAAGGGCAGGGTGACCAAAGTGGTAGACAAGGGAAAGGTTGTCTTGCTGGGCGTGGAGGCGGGTGAGGAATATAGTGTTCAGATAACGCACGCTTCTTTCCTTGAGCTGAACATCACCATCGGCGCTCCAGTTTACCTGACTTTCAAAAGCTCCGTCGTAAATGTCCTTTGAAGATGCCGTTCCGGCAACCCCTTCCTTGGCAAGAGCACACCGCGTAGTCCATCTGACAAAAGACCATCGCGTACGTAGAGAAAATTCATGTCCCGCGGCGCGGGATGTCTCTACGAGTGGTTGTATTTTGTCTGAATGGGTTTTAACATATTTTGCGATCGCGCCTGTCCCGCGTATCGCGGGACTACAATTCAGGGTATGGGCTACATCTCGCGGCACGCAGGACAGTGCACCTGCTTCTAACGAAGGAGCGGCATCCTGCCGCGACCAGTAGGGGAGACCGGCGGGTAAATTGAGATTGACTTAGCTGCCGCGGGCGATTAATATAAGACCCGACTGGTGTCCTAACTCATTGAATGGAATTGAAAAAGTAGGTATTAAAGGGGAAAGTCAACACTTTTCATGGGGTAAGATAAAATGGATTTCACAATCCCCGAAGATATCAAACATATGCAGGATCTCACCAGGAGGTTCGTTAAGGAAGAGGTCCTCCCCCGGGAGGAAGAGATAGAAGAGAGAGACGAAATACCCGAAGACATCGTTAAAAAACTCAAAGAGCTGGGTTTTTTCGGAGTTACCATACCCAAGGAATATGGTGGCCTGGGAATAGGTACCCTGGGTTGGAGCATTATGAACATTGAGCTTGGCAAAGGGCATCCGGCCATAGGAGGGTTCCTGAGTCTCAATAACGGAACGGGGTGGCGGGGGCTATATCTATACGGCCGCGAAGACCAGAAGCAAAAATATCTTCCAGGGGTCGCCTCAGGGGATATAATTACCGCTTTCGGACTCACCGAGCCCGAAGCCGGATCAGACGCCGCCAACATTCAGACCCACGCCGACAAAGAAGGCGACAACTACGTCATAAACGGGCGCAAACACTTTATCAGCAACGGCCCTATAGCGGACCTGGTTACCGTAATGGTTGTAACCGACAAGGCCAAACGGGCCAGAGGGGGCATAAGCGCTTTCTTGGTGGAGAAGGGTACCTCCGGTTTCAGGCCGGGCCAGACCCACCGCAAGATGGGAAACAAGGGCGCACAGCAGAGCGAGCTCATATTTGAAGATTGTGTGGTTCCTGCCTCCAATATGGTGGGCCAACTTGGCGACGGGTTTAAAGTGGCCATGTGCACCCTGGATGAGACCAGGCTCACCGTTCTGGCTGGTGCCGTGGGCATGGCCGAGAGATGCATGGAGATGTCCAGGGATTACGCGAAGATGAGAGTGCAGTTCGGGAAACCTATTGCTGAATTCCAGGCCATCCAGTGGATGCTCGCCGATATGGCAACCGAGATTTACGCCTCAAAAATGATGCTGTACAATGCCGCTTGGCGCTACGATCAGGGAGAGAGGATCACTCGCGAGGCGGCCATGTTTAAACTTTACGCTTCCGAAATGGTATGCCGCTGCGCGGACCGGGCCCTGCAAATTCACGGCGGGATGGGATACATGAAAGAGCTTCCCATAGAACGCATCTACCGGGATGCACGCCTGCTTCGCATTGTAGACGGCACCTCGGAAATTCAGAAACTGATTATCGCAAAGGACATACTCAAAGAAGGGTAAAGAAAACCGAGAGACAAATTAACAGGCTATTGACAAGCGTATTGATATATGATAGAAAAAATTACTTTTTGTAAAACCTGCCTGCAAGAGCTAACTTCCTAAAATAATTGAAAAAGTTTCCGTTAGCCATAGATAACAATGTTGATTAATAAAACACGTTGAGGAGGTACAGATGAACATAGTGTGCTGCATCAAACAGGTGCCCGACACGGCCACAGTCATTAAGATCGACCCCGAAGAGAAGCATATCCAACGGGAGGGAATAACTTACATAGTCAGCCCTTACGATGAGTTTGCCGTTGAAGAAGCCCTGCAGATCAAGGAAAAGTTGGGTGATACCACGGTGACCGTGGTTACCATGGGGCCCGAAAGGGCGAAAGAAGCCCTGCGCCAGTGTTTCGCCATGGGGGCGGACGAGGGTTACCACCTGGTGGACGATGCCTTTGACGACTCAGATACTTACGCCACAGCCACAACCCTGGCCGCAGCTATCAAAAAAATTGACTTCGACCTCATAATCTGCGGCAAGCATGCCGTTGACGGAGATACCTCTCAAGTAGGCGCTCAAGTGGCGGAACTGCTGGATATACCCCAGGTGAGCATGATTATGAAGGAGGAGATCAACGACGACAAAAAGACGGCCGTCGTCAACCGGCAACTCGAGGGGGGCGAGGAGGTGTTGGAGGTTCAGTTACCTTCTTTGTGGACCTGCCAGAAGGGACTTAACGAGCCGCGCTACCCGACTCTCAAAGGTATAATGGGCACCAAAAAGAAGCCCATAACTGATTTCACTGTCTCGGACCTTGGGCTGAGCCCCGAAGAAGTGGGTCTCCTGGGTTCCAAGACCGACGTTTCAAAAATGTATCCCCCGCCGCCCAGACTTCCGGGAAGGATCGTCGAAGGCGAGCCGGAAGAAGCCGTGAAGGAGCTTGCAAAATTACTCAGAGAGGAAGCCAAAGTTATCTGAAGCTTGCTGCCGGACATTGAGGTTGTGGCGATACAATCATAAACGAAAGGAGAACGCTTAATGGCCGAAGGAATTCTCATATACGCTGAACAGAGAGAAGGAAAGCTTCGGAAGGCAGCCTTTGAAAGCCTCAGCGAAGCCAGCCGCCTGGCTGAGAAAACGGGCGGGGGCGTGAGCGCCCTCCTGATCGGTAAAGATGTGGATGGCCTGGCACCTCAGCTCGGCCCGTATGGTGCGGGTAAGGTTTTTGTGGCGCAGGCCGATCACCTCGAAAAATATACCACCGAGGGACATACCGCTGTCTTTGCAGACCTGATAAAGCAGATAGACCCTTCCATAGTCCTCATCGGAGGAAGCACTCAGGGCAGGGACCTGGCTCCCAGAGTCGCCATGAGAACGGGCGGCGGGCTTGCGGCGGACTGCATAGACCTGGAAATAAGCGACGGCAACAAGATGGTCTGTAGGAGGCCGGCATACGCAGGCAAGGCCCATTGTGAAGTGGTGTTCAGAGATGGGGTTTCCCCTCAGATGGCCACCCTCCGGCCCAATGTATTTCTGGTGGTTGAGCCTGATGCATCCAAGACCGCAGAAGTGGAGCAGTTTCAGGTAAACATCACTCCCGATCAGATCAGGGTCAAACCCATCGAAATGCAGGTCAAAGGGGGTGAGAGGGTCGACCTGACCGAGGCGGAGATAATAGTTTCAGGTGGCAGGGGAATGAAGGGGCCCGAAAATTTTGCAATGTTGGAAGAGCTGGCCGACGTCCTCGGGGGAAATTGTGCGGTGGGCGCTTCCAGAGCCGCTGTAGACGCCGGCTGGCGTGAACAGAGATTCCAGGTGGGGCAGACCGGCAAAGTGGTTACACCTAACCTGTATATCGCCTGCGGCATTTCGGGAGCCATACAACACCTGGCGGGCATGGGTTCCTCAAAGGTTATCGTGGCCGTTAATAAGGACCCCGACGCCAACATATTCAAGGTGGCCGATTACGGAATAACCGAAGACCTATTCAAAATAGTGCCTCTGCTCAAAGAAGAGTTAAAAAAGCTATTGTCTGAATAGAGGACTTAGCCGATAATAATAGAAAGGGTTACGAATCCTCTAAGCGAATATTAAGCGAATGTTAACGTAACCTGACCTCATTCAATTAAGGGGATACAGGTTGAAATGGTTTTGCGCGAAAAAGTTGTGTGTTTTCTTGTTGGTCACAGTCGCTGTTCTGTGGCTTTTCCAGGTGGACCGCTATTCCTGGGCTCAGGAGTCCAGACCGACCGCGGAAGGACTCGCCTTCGACCCGAAGAAGACCGACGATCTTCTGGAAAAAATAGATGAAATGAACAAGTCCTACGCTTACTATAAGGGAAGCCGTAGAGACCCCTTCGGCCCTCTTATCAAAGCACGCGATATTCTGGAACAAGAGCTATTAATGGATAAAGGTACCTGGGAGTTGTTCTGCGACCGGAATTATGATGCCAGGGCACCGTTAGCCAGTTTTCCGATACACGTTTTGAAATTGAAAGGTGTCGTATGGGGAAGCCTCGGAAAGACTGCCCTCATTAAGGACCCCGATGGAAAAGCTCACAATGTGAAAACGGGAGATTTCGTGGGGACGAAATGCGGCAAAGTAATAAAGATCACCAACAAATATTTGAAGATAGAAGAAAGATACAAAGACAAGGCGGGAAGAGTAAGGGTAGAGTATAAATACAAGCTTGCAAAGCGGAAAGTCGGACCGGGCCTTGAGGGTAAGTTGGGAGAAGAGGGCGAACTGGCTAAATTGGAGGAGGGAAGCCCCACAGACACGATTACTCTGGAAATCGACGCCGAAGAGAATACCCTGGTTACTCGTAAAAACGAGCTTAAAAAATTGAAGGCCGGAAATGAGAAGATACTGAGTCGGGTCAAAACGGTGACCATCGGGCCTGGAGATTTCGAAGCGGTGATAGTAGGCGGAGCTTTTAACATAGACCTGCCGAAAACCACCCGGTTCAGAAGCCAGGTTACTGTCTATATTCCTAAAAGAAAGACTCAATCCGAGCGGACAATAACTCTCGGGCTGGATAATGAGTTCATTTCGCTGGGATTATCAGAAATAGCCAATCTCGGCAAGACTGTCAGGTTTACGCTTAAGGAAGAGGTGCCGGTATACTTTTTCTTCAAAGACATTAACATGGATAACACCGGTGTGGTATCGGTTACCGTTTCCAGATTACTTACCGCAGAGGAAGTTCAGGCCGCCAAGAAGACCACTCGAGAAAAAGCTAAAAAAATCGTTCGAAAACCTAAGGAAGGCGAGCGTAAATAAAAGCCTGACCCACCCTCATCCTGTATTTACCAGCGTAAAAATTTTTACTCCCGCTATGCCTATTCGACTGGGAGGTCTTCCCGATTACCCCATTCCAGCCATGAGCCATCGTAAACATTTACCCCCGGATAGCCTAACAGGAGCAGTGTAAAATAGGTGTGAGAGGCCCGCATCCCCGACTGGCAGTAGATTGCCACCAGCTTGTCTTTGGCGACTCCAGCACGTGTGTATATCTTCTGCAATTCCTTGGCAGAGCGAAACTGCGCGGTGGGATCATCGGTCAGGTTGGTGAGCCAGTCAACGTTTACGGCGCCCGGTATATGGCCTCCTCGCTTGGCCCTCACGTCGTAGCCTCTGTATTCATCGGGGGACCTCACGTCAAGTAGCACAACATCTTCACTGTTCATGTTGGATAGTATCCATTGGGCGCTCACCACTTCATCGTTGGGGTAGCCGGCTTTAAAAATAGTCTCCAACACTGCGGGAAATTCCGTGGTCAAAGGTCTGCCCTCGGAGACCCACTTTCTTATACCTCCGTCGAGCAACCTTACACCGTTGTGACCGTACCGGCGCAGAGTCATAAAAAATCGGGCCGCGAAGAGCCCTCCTATATTGTCGTAGGCGACAACCCGTGTTTGGTTTCCTATACCTTTAGCGCCCAGGATTTCCTCAAGTTTTTCCGCACCCACCATCATGCCCGGGATGCCGTTAACTGTGGTCCGCAGAAGGCCTACGTCGAACTGTACGGCGTTTTTGATGTGGCCGGCACGATACTCCTCCATGGGCCTCAGGTCCACTATTCGCAGTGTCAGCGAGTCCAGGTTATCCTCCAGCCATTGGGTGTCGACCAGGAACTGAGGATTGGCGTAACCTTTATCTTCCTGTGCCAGCAAGACAGAGGCCGGCAATAGCAACAGCCATGAGACCAACGCGAGAACTATTATGCCTCTTGCATATTCCGTTTTATTCACTTCGGCTCCCTCACAGCTTGCGTTTGTT
>JAUXIQ010000174.1 GCA_030620925.1 Nitrospinota bacterium | reverse complement strand
TCGCAGTATTCATCAATCGCAATGCTCCAAAGTCCTTATATGGTTATAGAAACAGCTTTACAAAATGCGGCAAAGTGGTATAGTTTTTCTACTGAATACGTCTATATAATTAAGAGACTTTAACATGGGTAACGGCATGAATAAAAGAATAAAAATAGTGGTGATAGTGGTGGCGCTGGCCTTTATCGGATTAGTAGTCAGTGGTCGTATCAACAAGAAAGATGAGGCTAAAGCGATTAAACGCCCCTCTTTCGCCAATCAGGCCACGCCGGTGGTAGTGGTCAAGGCCCAGAGGGGAGACCTCGAGCTTACCATAATCGCCACCGGCGACGTGGCGGCGAAAAACGAGGTCAAAGTCTACTCCAAGGTCGAGGGCAGAGTTATCGAGCTGCCTGTGGATAGTGGTGACAGGGTGAAGCGAGGCCAATTCCTGGCCAAAGTGGAAGACGATACATTGAAGGCCAGAGTAGCGGAAGCTAAAGCCTCCCTGGAAGTTGCCCGGGCACGGTGGGCACAGATGGAGGCAGGGCTTCGCCCACAGGAGCTGGAACAGACCAGGGACGGGGTTCTGAAGGCGGAAGCCGAATTCAAAAACGCCGAGCTCACCCTGAAAAGGGCCGAGGAACTTTACGAAAAGAAGTTCTTTTCGGCCCAGCAACTCGATGATGCCAAACTCAGGCTGACATCCGCCGAGACACTTCTCAACTCCGCAAAAGAAAAACTGAAAATGGGCGAGGAAGGATACCGGACGGAGGACCGCCAGGCTTCTCTGGCCCAGCTACACCAGGCGGAGGCGAACCTTCGAATGGCGGAGATAAAACTGGCCGAATCCAGAATCACCGCACCAATAGAAGGGATAATCAGCGAGCGGATGGTGGACGAGGGGGCTTTCGTGCACGTCTCTACCGGCATTTTGGGCATTGTGGACATGGATAGCGTTAAGGTTCTGGTTAACGTATCGGAAAAAGATATACCCCATATCAGCTCGGGCCGCAGCGCAAAGATAGCCGTGGATGCATACCCTGGAGAAGTATTCACGGGCAGAGTGAAAAAGATAAGCCCCGTCGTCGATCGCGAGAGCAGGACGGCGGAGGTGGAAATCCTGGTCCCCAACAAACAGCTCAAACTAAAACCGGGAATGTTCGCCAGGGTTGAAATGGTAGTGGACAGACGGGAAGACACCATCCTGGTGCCCATTTACGCCCTCCTATCAAACAACGGCCAGGACTATCTGTTCGTGCACCAGAACGGAAAAGCGCTGAAACGAAGCGTGACAATAGGTATGAAGGGCGAAGACCGGGTAGAGGTAGTGGAAAACCTCGACGAGGGTGAAGAGGTCATCGTCGTGGGTATGGGTAAGCTTAGAGATAACTCTCCGATTAAAGTAGTCAGCGGAAAGGGAAGGAAATGAGCCTGTCCAGCGGGGCTGTTAAACGCCCCATCACCACCCTCATGTTCTTCATCGCAGTGGTGATCATGGGGTATATCTCCTATACCCGTCTGGCCATTGACCAGCTTCCCGATATAACCTTCCCTGCAGTCAGCATCAACACGATGTACAAAGGCGCCGCCCCGGCAGAGATAGAAAAGCTGATCACCGAGCCTATAGAAAAGGCGGTCAGCACCATCTCCAACGTTAAAGAGGTCCGCTCCAAATCCAGCGAGGACATCTCGACTGTTACCGTAGACTTCGCCTGGGGCACCGATATCGACCAGGCCGCCAACGACGTGCGGGATAAGATAGGACAGGCAAAGCGTTTCCTCCCTGAAGGCGCGGAGGAGCCCTTCCTTCGTAAGTTCGACCCCGGTGATCAACCCATCCTTTATATGTCTCTCACCGGTCCTCAGAACCCCGTCTTTTTACGGGAGATCGCCGACAACCAGGTGCGCTACCAGTTGGAGCAGGTCGAAGGAGTGGCGGCGGTGGATATATGGGGCGGCCTGCAGAGGGAAATTCACGTGGAGCTGGAGCGCGTCCGTCTGGAAGCGGCGGGGCTTTCTGTAGATGACGTGGTCAGGACGTTGAGCCAGGAGAACCTATCCCTTGCCGGTGGGCACCTGGAGGCGGGACGCACGGACTACATCGTTCGCCCCATGGGCGAGTTCAACAACATAAAAGAGTTAGAGGGTATCGTCCTGCGCTCCAACCACGGCAAACGAGTCTATCTGAAGGACGTGGCCACGGTTAAAGACGCATATAAAGACACCCGCACCCGCACCCGAGTCAACCGCGGGCAGGGCGTGATCCTTGCCATCCGCAAGCAGTCGGGAGGGAACACCGTCCAGGTAGCCGAGCAGGTGCTGGCCGGTTTACCCGCGATAAGGAAAGACCTGGGCCAGGGAATGGTGCTCGACGTGATGTTCAACCGGGCGGATTTTATAACCAAGTCCATCAGTCAGGTTAAGCAGACCGCCCTCCTGGGAGGGCTTATCGCCGTAGTAATAATATTTATTTTTCTTTTCGATATAGGAAGCACTCTGATCATCGCCGTCAATATTCCCATCGCCATTCTGGCCACCTTCATTCTGCTCTATAACAAGGAAATAAGCCTCAACTGGATGTCCCTGGGCGGACTGGCGCTGGGCATAGGTATGCTGGTGGACAACTCGGTGGTTGTGTTGGAGAATATCTTCCGACACAGGAAGACCGAGGAGAACGCCCGGGAAGCCAGCATAAAAGGAAGCAACGAAGTGGGCATGGCCATTGTCGCCTCCACCCTCACCACCCTGTGCGTGTTTGTGCCCATAATATTCGTGAAAGGGATGGTGGGAATAGTGTTCACTGAGTTCGCTCTCACCATAGCTTTTTCGCTGCTGGCTTCTCTTTTCGTGGCCCTCACCCTCATCCCCATGCTCGCCTCCAGGTTCAAGAAGAGAAAGACCGGCGGCCGGCAGGAATGGTTCCTCCCCGTTGAGGAGGTTTACAAAAAATTCCTCAACCGCGCACTGGGAAACAAACTGCTGGTCATCATCGTTTCGGTGGCCATCCTTATAGGCGTAACCAAAACCTTCATACCGCGTATAGGGACCGAGCTGCTGCCCTCGGTGGACGAAGGGATGATGTATTCATTCGTGGAGATGCCCGTCGGCACGCGCATTGGTATCACCGACAGTGTCCTCAACACCATGGAAGAGACAATTGTAGAAAACGTTCCCGAGGTGAGGGCGCTCTTCGCCCGCTCCGGCCTGATGTGGATGGGTGGAGGGGGAACCCACTCCGGCTTCCTGTGGATTAAACTGGCCGGTCGCTCTGAAAGGGAGCGCCCTTTGAAACAGGTCATGGACACGCTGAGGAGAAAGTTCAGCCTGATACCCGATGCGAAAATCCGCCTCATAGAGCGCCCTTCAGACGTGAGCCGCATGCTGGGCAGGGGCCGCCAACAGCGGGTGGAAATAGACGTCATCGGATACGATCTTAAAGAAAGTGAGAAGCTGGCGAATAAGCTAATAGGAACCATCCAGAAGGTGGACGACGTTGCGTTCGCCCGTCTGAACATAGATAACAACCGCCCCGAGATGAAAATTTACATCGACCGGACGAAAGCGGGCAGCATGGGGTTCAACGCCAGCCAGATTGTAAACGCGGTAAAAACTTCCGTTGAAGGTACGGTTGCAACCCGCTACCGAGAAGGCGGCAACGAATACGATATTCTGGTGCGATTGAGGGAAGAGGATCGTCAGCGAACCGAAGACCTGGGGCACATCTTCCTCACCACACCTTCGGGAAAGAGGGTGGCACTGAGGAATATGGCTACCTATAAGCCGGACCTGGGGCCGGTGGAGATTAACAGAAGGGGGCAGCAGCGGGTAATTACCGTGCAGGCGGGCCTCTCCGGCGACCGCGACTTCGGAGGGGTGATGACCGAAATAGAAGGTAAGGTATCCAAGATCGAAGTGCCCAAAGGGGTTTCGCTCAAGTTCGCCGGAGAACGCGAGGAGCAGAAGAAAGCGAACAGGTACCTGTTGCTAGCCGCTGTACTTGCGGTAATGCTGGTTTATATGGTCATGGCTTCCCTGTTTGAATCGCTCATCAATCCCTTTGTGATAATGCTCTCCATACCTTTCGCCATAATCGGTGTGGTGCTGATTCTCTTCCTGACTCACACCAACTTCAGCGTCCCCACCTACATGGGTGTGATCATGCTGGGGGGCATAGTGGTGAACAACGGCATAGTGATGGTGGACTATATCAATCGGTTGAGAAAGAGCGGCATGAGCCTGGAAGAAGCCGTCATTACCGGAGCAAGCAGACGACTGAGGCCCATCCTGATAACCTCTTTCACCACCTCACTGGCCCTCCTGCCCATGTCCCTGGGTCTGGGGGAAGGTGCGGTGATGTGGTCGCCGCTTGCCCGCGTCGTCCTGGGCGGCCTCCTGGTGGGCAGCCTGTTCACCCTCTTCTTCGTCCCCACCCTCTACACCAGCATCGAAGGCCTCCTCCTCAAGCGCCGCGCCCGCAGAGAAGCAAGAGCATAATGTAAAAGAGGGAACCTATTTTGAAAGGTTCCCTCTTTTTATGTTTACCGCAGCTCAACTTCTCGACGTAGCGGGTCGATTCACTCCGGATCGAGTGTCTACTTGACAAACTCCTCCCTGAGCTTCCATTTAAGTACCTTGCCGGTGGGGTTGCGGGGGAGTGTATCGGTGAAGACTGCGGCCTTGGGCATCTTGTATCGGGCCAGCTTGCCGTTGCAGAAATCTATTATCTCCTGCTCAGTCAGCTTCTGGCCCTCTTTGGGGACTATTATGGCCATGGGCGATTCCCCCCATTCATCGTTGGGCATGCCCACCACGGCCACTTCCAGCACGTCGGGGTGGGAATAGAGGACGCTCTCCACTTCCGCCGGGTAGACGTTCTCGCCCCCGCTGATAATCATGTCTTTCTTGCGGTCGGTTATGTAGAAGTAGCCCTCTTCGTCCATTTTGGCGATGTCCCCGGTGTGCAGCCAGCCGTCCTTGATGGTCTCAGCGGAAGCTTCCGGCAGGTTCCAATATCCCTTCATGACGCTCTCACCCTTGGTGATGAGCTCACCCTGCTCGCCGGGAGGAAGCTCATTGCCCGCGTCGTCCACTATCTTGACGTCCATGTGGAAGAAAGGCTTGCCGCAGGAGCCGATTTTGGTCAGCGCTTCCTCCGGCCGGAGGGTGGTTACCG
>JAUXIQ010000045.1 GCA_030620925.1 Nitrospinota bacterium | reverse complement strand
GGCGTTGAGGGCCGCATACCTCATAAAGGCCCTCTCTCGCAGCTTGTTTACCAACTGGTGGGCGGCCTCCGGGCGGGCATGGGATACTGCGGTTGCGCCAACATAGAGGAGCTTCGCAAGGAGGCCCGGTTCGTGCGCATCACCGCCGCCGGTTTCAAGGAGAGCCACGTGCACGACGTGATAGTAACCAAAGAGGCTCCCAATTATCAACTGGAAGGAAACTTCCCCGTTTGAGCGGATAATCAGGAATGGGAGAGGAACTGTATCAGGATAGAATACTGGTATTGGATTTCGGTTCCCAATACACGCAGCTCATCGCCAGACGTGTGCGGGCGGGCAAGGTCTACTGCGAAATCCGGCCCTTCTCCGCCGACGTTGAAGAAGTGCGCCGGTTCCAGCCTAAGGGGATAATCTTGTCCGGCGGGCCGTCGAGCATTTACGGCGAAGGGGCGCCCGTTTGCGACAAGCGGATATTCGAGCTTAACGTGCCCCAACTGGGCATCTGTTACGGCATGCAGCTCATGGCCGATATCCTGGGAGGGAAGGTGCTCAGGTCGCTCAAAGGGGAGTACGGGAGCACCCAGTTATACGTAGACGATTACCGGGACATATTCCACGGCCTGGATGAGCTGGGTCTAACCTCCTTCACCGCCTGGATGAGCCACGGCGACCGCGTGGAAGAGCTGCCCGACGGTTTTTCCCCCATCGCCCACTCGGAGAACTCCCCCTTTGCGGCCATGGCCGACGGGGAGCGCGGGCTCTACGGGCTTCAGTTTCATCCCGAAGTGGCGCACACCCCCCAGGGCGCCGAGATTCTGAACAATTTCCTGTTCCGCATCTGCGGCTGCAAACCCCAGTGGACCATGCGCTCCTTCGTCCAGCACTCCATACGGGAGATCAAGGAGAAAGTTGGCCGGGGCAAGGTGGTCTGCGCCCTGAGCGGCGGCGTGGACTCCACGGTGGTGGCCGTCCTGTTCAACAGGGCTTTAGGGGATAAGCTGGTCTGCATCTTCGTGGATAACGGCGTCCTGCGGCGGGGTGAGGCGCAGGAAGTGCTGGACACGTTGCGGAAAAATTTTCACATGGAAGTGGTGTTCATAGACGCCGCTGAGCGCTTCCTCGACAGGTTGACCGGCGTGGAGGACCCCGAGCGGAAGCGCAAGATAATCGGCGAGGAGTTCATCAGGGTTTTTGAGGAGGCCGCCGGGGAACTGGGCGGAGTGGAGTTTCTGGCCCAGGGGACTCTCTACCCCGACGTCATCGAGAGCGTTTCTTTCAAGGGTCCCTCGGCATTGATAAAGAGCCACCACAACGTGGGGGGCCTGCCGGAGAAGATGGGCCTGAAGCTGATTGAGCCGCTGCGGGAGCTGTTCAAAGACGAGGTGCGCCTGCTGGGAGAGGAGTTGGGTCTGCCCCGCGAGGTGATCTGGCGACAGCCTTTTCCCGGCCCCGGTCTGGCGGTGCGGATATTGGGCGAGGTCACCCGGGAGCGGCTGGAGGTATTGCGCCATGCCGACGCCGTGCTGCTCGAAGAGGTGCGGCGGGAGAACCTCTACTACGAGATATGGCAGTCCTTCGCCGTGCTCCTGCCGGTGAAGAGCGTGGGAGTGATGGGCGATGAAAGGACTTTTGAGAACGTGGTATGCATCCGCGCCGTGCACAGCACCGACGGCATGACCGCCGACTGGGTGCAGCTCCCCTATCCCCTGTTGCAGAGCATCTCCAACCGGATAATCAACGAGGTGCGGGGCGTGAACAGGGTGGTCTACGACATCAGCTCCAAACCCCCGTCCACCATCGAATGGGAGTGATGGGGCTTCAGCAGAGCTAAGCGTTCTTTAATAGTGAAGCAAAGTTTATTGTTCTGTTATTCCAACCTCATTTTTAAGGTCATGCCATGAAACATGCAGACTTCGTTCACCTGCACCTGCACACCAAGTTCAGCCTCCTGGACGGCGCCATCCGGATGGAATCCCTACTGGAGCACGCCCAGGAATACCGGATGCCGGCGCTGGCCATCACCGACCATGGGAACATGTTCGGCGCCATAGAGTTCTACCAGCAGGCCATGTCGGCGGGAATCAAACCCATCATCGGCTGCGAGGCGTATATAGCCCCCGGCAGCCGTCTGGACAGGACCACCGACCACCGCTCTGGAGATAACTCATACCACCACATTCTTCTGGCCAGAAACAGCGATGGATACCACAACCTGATGAAGCTGGTGAGCGCCGGCTTCATGGAGGGGTTTTATTACAAGCCACGCATTGACCACCAACTTTTAGCGGATAACTCCGAAGGCCTCATAGCATTGAGCAGTTGTCTCAAGGGCGAAATCCCCAGGAAGCTGCTTCAGGGCGATGAGGAGGGAGCATACCAGGCGGCGGCGCGCTACAAGGAGATATTGGGGCCGGGGTGCTTCTACCTTGAGCTTCAAGACCAGGGTCTGCCGGAGCAGAAAAAGCTCATCCCCTTGTTGCGGGAGATGGGCCGTAAGCTGGAAATCCCCCTCACCGCCACCAACGACTGCCACTACCTGGACCGCACCCACGCAAAAGCGCACGAGGTGCTCCTCTGCGTGCAGACGGGCACCACCATGAACGACCCCGGCCGCATGCGACTCCCCACAGACCAGTTCTATTTCAAACCCCCCGAAGAGATGGAGCGGCTCTTCGCCGAGATACCCGAAGCCGTCCGCAGCACAGTGGAGATCGCCGAACGCTGCAACCTTGAGCTTGAGTTCGGCCGCTTAAACCTCCCCCACTACGAGCCGCCGGCGGGATACGACCTGGATGGATACCTCAAGGACCTGGCCCTGAAGGGGCTGGAAGAGAGACTGGCCGAAGTCGACCATGATGGTGGTCAGGCCGCCTTCCCCAGAGAAACCTATCAGAAGCGCCTCCATGATGAGCTGGAAGTGATCGCCAGGATGGGCTTCTCGGGCTACTTCTTAATAGTATGGGATTTCATTGATTACGCCCGACGCCAGGGCATTCCCGTGGGCCCCGGTCGCGGCTCCGCTGCGGGGAGCCTGGCGGCGTACGCGCTGAAGATCACCGACCTCGACCCGCTCCGCTATGGCCTCCTCTTCGAACGGTTTCTTAACCCCGAGCGCATATCCCCCCCGGACATCGATATAGACTTCTGCCAGGAGCGCAGGGATCGGGTCATCGATTACGTCAACGAAAAATACGGTCGCCACAACGTGGCCCAGATAATAACCTTCGGCTCCATGATGGCCAGAGGCGTGATAAGGGATGTCGGGCGGGCCATGGATATACCCTACGGCGAGGTGGACCGCATAGCCAAACTGATCCCCAACCGGTTGAACATCACCCTCAAGGATGCACTTCAGGAGGAGCCCCGCCTGCGGCAGATGCTGGATGCGGACGAACAGGTGCGCAACCTGCTCCAGGTGGCGGAGACGCTCGAAGGTCTCACCCGCCATGCATCCACTCACGCAGCGGGTGTGGTGATATCCCCCCGGCCGCTGTTGGAGATGGTGCCCCTCTATCGCGGACAGAACGACGAAATCCTCACCCAGTACGACATGAACGGCATCGAAAGCCTGGGTCTTCTCAAGATGGATTTCCTGGGCCTGGGCACCCTCACCCTCATCGAGAACACCGTGGACATCGTCAGCCGGACAAGGGGCATAGACGTGGATATAGACACCATGCCCCTCGACGATAAAGCCACCTATGAGCTCCTTTCCGATGCCCGCACCCTGGGCGTCTTCCAGTTGGAGAGCTCCGGCTTGCGGGAGATATTGAAAAAACTGAAACCCGAAACCTTTGAGGATATCATCGCCCTGGTGGCCCTCTACCGGCCGGGCCCGTTGGGCAGCGGCATGGCCGAAGATTTCATCAGCCGCAAGCACGGGCTTACGCAGATAAAATACGAGCATCCCGACCTTGAGGATATCCTCAAAGAGACCTACGGCGTGATTCTATATCAGGAACAGGTCATGCAGATCGCCGGAAAGCTCGCCGGTTTCAGTATGGGCACCGCAGACCTCCTCCGGAGGGCCATGGGGAAAAAGAAACCGGAGGTGATGGCCCAGCAGCGGGAGAAGTTTCTTGACGGGGCGAAGGCCGCAGGGGTTAAGGAGAAGGTCGCCGAGCGCATCTTTAATCTGATGGAGCACTTCGCGGGATACGGTTTCAACAAATCGCACAGCGCCGCCTACGCCCTCGTAGCCTATCGAACGGCCTACCTCAAGGCCAACTTCACCGTTGAATTCATGGCCGCCCTTCTCACCAGCGTCCGTGAAAACACGGACAAAGTGATCAAGTATATGGCCGAGTGCAAGGAGCTGGGCCTGGAGGTGCTGCCGCCGGACATAAACCAGAGCCACAGCGCCTTCACCGTTTCCGGCGGCTGCATCCGCTTCGGCCTGGGCGGCGTCAAGAATGTGGGTGAGAACGCGGTGCAGGCGGTCATCGCAGCCCGCGGGGAAGGGGGCGATTTCGAGAGTCTGGACGATTTCTGCTCCCGGGTCGACCTGCGCGTCACCAACAGGCGGGTCGTAGAAAGCCTCATCAAAGCAGGGGCCTTCGATTCATTGGGTCGGTCCAGAGCATCGCTGTTCTACTCACTTGAGGCCACCATGGAGAAAGCACAGAAGCATCAGGAAGATCGCGCCCAGGGTCAGGGGTCGCTGTTTGATGGATGGGAAATGGCCTCCACCGCCGGGAACGCTCCATCCGAGGAGGAGACCGCGGAGTGGGATCAGAGCCAACTGCTGGCTTTCGAAAAGGAAGCCCTGGGGTTTTATATAACCGGCCACCCCCTCTCGCGCTACCAGGATCTGCTCAATCTCCACGGGGACTGCGACACCCAGTCCATACACGAGTTGCCCGACGGCCAGAATGTGACCATCGGGGGCGTTATCAGCAAAGCCAAATTGACTACCACCCGAAAAGGTGATAGAATGGCTTTTGCTACCTTGGAAGACCTTCACGGTTCGGTGGAAGTGATAGTGTTTCCGGGTGTGCTGGAAGGGGCTTCTCCCTATTTAAGCGGAGAAGAGCCGGTGTTGATCAGCGGCAAGGTTGATTCCGGAGAGGAGGGAGCTAAACTCTTAGCAGATTCCATACGTGCTTTGACGAGCGAAAACGGCGCAAAAAGGGTGCACATAAAACTGGTCTCCATCGCTACAGACCTTGCCCTGCTGGAGGAAATAAAGAGTGTGTTGAGTAAGCACCGGGGCCACTGTCCGGTGCTTTTCCATATCCAGTTTCCTGAGAAGGGCGAGGTAGCCATATCTGCCTCAGATGATCTTTCCGTATCCCCTGGGAGCGAGTTCGTAAAAGAAGTCGAAGAGACCGTGGGCCAGGGCAGAATCCACCTCGAATAGCCTGTTAATAACGCAGGAAAAAACCTGATCGTCCGAGTCTGCTAAACATTTTATCCGATCATCCGATTAATATTACTAATATTAACGTTGAGATATTTTCAATAGGGTTAATATCATGGCCGCGCAACCGATAGATTTCGAAAAACCCATCCTCGAGATGGAAACCAAAATAGAGGAGCTCCAGCAGGTCTCCCGGGCTCAGGGTGTCGACCTGACCGCCGAAGTGAAGCGACTCCAGAAGAAGGCCAAACGGCTCAGGCGCGATATCTTCGCCAAGCTCAACCGCTGGGAGCAAACCCTGCTGGCCAGGCACCCCGAAAGGCCCTACGCCGAGGACTATATCAAACTCATGATGACCGATTTCGTGGAGCTTCATGGCGACCGGCTCTTCGGAGACGACCATGCCGTGATTGGAGGTCTGGCCCGTTTCGAGGGGAAGCCGGTGGTGGTCATCGGTCAGCAGAAGGGGCGCAGCACCAAGCAGAAGATTTACAGAAATTTCGGCATGCCTCACCCCGAGGGTTACCGCAAGGCCCTGCGGCTCATGAAGATGGCGGAGAAGTTCAACAGGCCGGTCATCACTTTCATAGACACTCCGGGCGCCTATCCCGGCCTGGGCGCCGAGGAAAGAGGCCAGGCCGAGGCTATCGCCAGGAACCTGAAGGAGATGGCCACCCTCACCGTCCCCTTAATATCGGTGGTCATAGGAGAAGGCGGCAGCGGCGGCGCGCTGGGGCTGGGCGTGGGTAACCGCGTGCTCATGCTGCAGTATTCCGTCTATTCGGTGATCATGCCCGAAGGGTGCGCCTCCATCCTTTACCGGGACAGCGGGCTGGCCGCACAGGCTGCGGAATCCCTGAAGCTTGCGGCCAAAGACCTCAAGGAGTATGAACTCATCGACGAAATAGTCAAAGAACCTCCCGGCGGCGCGCACCGGAACCACCAGATGGCCGCCTCCATCCTTCGCCGCGTCATTCGCCGGCACCTCGCAGAGCTGATCTGCTTTTCCCCCCAGGAACTCATCAAACAGCGGGAACAGAAGTTCCGCAACTTCGGCCAGTACATGGAAACGTAGACCCCCTGGGGTTTCCTGAAGCTATCAAGACAGGATTCATTTCACTGGTGGGAAACACTCGCGTCAAGATGCCGCTCCTACGGTTGTGGGTAGTCCCGCCTGCCGCGGGATAGCCGCGATTGTAGGGCAGTATTGCATACGCCCCAAGAGGGCGGGTTTGAAACCCGCCCCTACGATTCCGCATAGTGTCATTCTGAATCCCGCCAAAGGCGGGAACAGGTTGGTTTTATCCTTTGGTGTAAGCTGTTACTGTTTGTCGGGCAAAGGCCAGCGGGGGCCCAGCTCGACTTCTTTTATGCCCAGCATAACCTTGCCCATGTTGAGGGGCTGGCCGGCCAGGGTCCCCTTCCAGGCTCCGACGTCCGCCTTCATTCGAACCAGCCACTGAATGATCCCGGCGTCGCTGTAGCGGCCGATGAATACCGCCCCCTTGATCACACCGTCCTTGACGAACACCCTGCGGGAAGTGGTTCCGGAGCTGTCGGTAAAGGTCTCCACATCGTATCCCTGGCCGTCTCCCGTCTCCCCCACGGAAGCGACGGTCACCCCGAAGAGGTCCACCACGTTTACCGAGAGGCTGCCCTCGTAGTTCATGGGGCGGCCCGCCATGTTGTATCCGGCGACGGAGCCTTGCTCCACGGCGGTGGTCCATATTCCGCTAACCACCTGTTCCCCGCTGAGGGCGTCCTGCCCCTGGGCGGCGTCCCCCGCGGCGTATACGTCGGGGACGCTGGTCTCCATCTTTTCGTTCACCAGGATGCCGGCATCTGCAGCGATGCCGTTGCCCTCTATGAAGGAGACGTTCGGCCTGGCGCCGGTGCCCACGATGATTAGGTCGGCGTTAACACTGCCTTTGCTTTTTATCTTGATGGAATGTGTGTGGCCCTTTTTGCCTTTGGCTATTTCGGTGATGTTTGCGCCGGTGATTATCTTGACTTTGTCGCTTTCCACCAAGCCCTGCACCATCGCCGCCCCTTCGGGGTCCAGTATGCGGGGGAGGATATGGTCTGCAACGTCGATAAGTGTGAACCGGAGGTCGCGGCCGGTCAGGGCGTGGGAGGACTGTACTCCTATGAGCCCCGCGCCTATTATTACCACTTCCTTGATCCCTTTGGAGGCGGAGATGACGTTACGGGCGTCGTCCAGCGTCCACAAGGTGAAAACCTTTTCGCGGTCCAGCCCTTTTATGGGCGGCAGGGTGGGTGCGGCTCCGGTGGCGATGAGCAGCTTGTCGTAGCCTATTTCATTTCCGCCATCCAGGCTTACCGATTTCGCTTTGAAATCGATCCCCGCCACCTCCCCCAGAACAGGCTCGGCGTTCATCCGGCTGTAATATTCCGCATCCCGGATGAAGACTTTCTCTTCATCTATCTTGCCTTCCACGAAGTAAGGAAGCAGAGTTCTGGAGAAGGCCAGCTCGCTCTCACAGGATATGATGGCCGCCCGGGGCTCCTTATCCACCCGACGTATTGATTCCAGGGCGTTTATGCCCGCCGCGCCGTTGCCGATTATCACGTATTTGAATTTCCCGGCCATGGCTCCTCCTCCCTTTTTCCACAAGCTGAAATACGGTGTCAGTCAGGACGTTCTCGTATTAATTGAGATTTTTTCCGCCCTGTCCGTGGACGACATTCATGGTTTCACCCCACGTTGACTTCAAAGTTATATCAGATTGACCCAGGATTTCAACCCCGCCTGAGAGTCAGAATACTCTCCATCTGCAGTTTTTATCGAATTGAGAATATTTTTTCCCGCGGCTGCGCGGCCATGCTTGAGGGTTTAAGGCGCTCCGTTTTTCAATAGAGGTTATAAATTAACGTTTGTCTGCCGATAAAATATTATAATAAAAAAAATATTTAGTGCGTCGACTATACTGATCGATTTGTTTTATGAGGATTATTCGCCTGCCGGGGGAGCCGGAATCCTCTGTGCTTGAGAGGTCCCTGAAAATTGAGTGACTCTTTTAGGAGAAATGGAGGGGGTCATGAAATATTCGATTCACATCAGGGCCGCAGTGCTGACTCTTGCCTTTGCTTTAGCCTTAATTCTACCCACGGCTTCCTACGCGGCTGAACCGATAAAAATCGGTGTCCTATGGGGACTGAGCGGCTATGCTGCGGTCTATACCAAGCCCGCGGTTGAGGGCATGAAAATGGCGGTCGATGAGATCAACGCCCGGGGGGGCGTGTTGGATAGGCCGCTGAAGCTGATAGTGAAGAAGACAAAACTCAAACCCGGTGTGGCGGTGAAGGGGGCTCGGTCACTGATATTGAAGGAAAAGGTGAATTTCCTGGCCGGAGCCATAAGCGATGCCGAGGCCCTGGCTGTTTCCGAAGTGGCCAGAGAAAATGAAGTGCTGTTCCTGAGCGGCATTTCCCAAACCGCGGCGCTTACCGGCGAGAAGGGCCATCGCTACGTGGCAAGGACCACAACCAACACCACGGTATTCGGCAGGTCCGGGGCCATCTTCGCCAAAGACAAACCCTGGACCACCTACTACACCATCGGCCCCGACCATGAATACGGCCATCGGGTTATTGAGGATTTCATCGACTACCTCGAGAAACTCAAGCCGGGGGGGGAGTTTGTTGGTGAAGCGTGGCCCAAATTGGGAGAGGGGGACTTCGGCTCATATATAACAGCCATAATGGAGGCGGATCCGGACGTAGTGATAAGCTCCCTGTGGGGCGAAGACGCCATAGCCTTCATCAAACAGGCCAAAACCCACGACCTCTTTGAGGAAATTAACTACATGAATTTCGCCGCCGGCGATCTGGACGTGGTGTCGGCCCTGGAGGATGAGATGCCTGAAGGCATATACGCATCCGCCTACTATCTACCCTATTTTCCAGCAACCGCAGCGAACATTTCCTTTGCCAAAGAATATAAAAAGCGCAGGGATGAGTATGCAGGCAACGGTGCATTGTCGGGATATAACGTGATTAAATTCCTGGCCGCGGCTATCGAGAAGGCCGAAACCACGGATACGGATGAGGTTATAGACGCTCTAAGAGGGATGACGCTGAATACTCCCATAGGCCCCATAACCATCCGCGAGTTCGATGGACAGAGTACGGCGCCCTACATGTGGGGCACCACCATGCATTCTCCGGATTATCCCTTCGCCATCCTCAAAAATCTGATGGTAATCCCCGGCGAGGAGGCTCTGAGAAGCGAAGAGGAGATAATGGAGGCCCGGGAATAGTAGGTCTCCGAGTGGATTCATCAGGGCTCTTTTATTCTGACCCAATGCCTGAACGGTTTCACCCCGGGCATGTCTCTTTTCCCCATAGTATCAGAGCTCTGCATCATTTCCGGGATGGTCGGCGTGCGGAACTTCGCGGCCTCATTTTTTGAGTAGCGTAGAATCGACCTAGTCTGTATAATAGCTGAGTCGGACAAAATAGAAGGGTAATGTTTCCTAGGGAGGGGAAAGAATGAG
>JAUXIQ010000010.1 GCA_030620925.1 Nitrospinota bacterium | reverse complement strand
GGCCATGTTCTACGAGACCAACCCCATCCCGGTCAAGACCGCTCTGGCCCTCATGGGAAAAATCAGCGGTGAGCTGCGCCTGCCCCTTTGCGAGATGTCCGAGGCCAATAAGGAACGCCTCACGGGCGTGATGGAGGAATACGGTCTGGTTTGAGTGCGCTGTGGGTAGTACGTAGCGAGGGGAGAATTCCTGTGATAAACGTAGTTATCTCCGGGGCGGGAGGCCGTATGGGCCGCCGCCTAATAGATCTGGTCAACGCAGATGAAGAGCTGAAGCTGGTGGGCGCCGTGGAAGGGAACGATCACCCCGACCTGGGGCGAGACGCCGGTGAGGTCGGCGGCTGCGGCAGCATCGGAGTCAAGCTCACTTCGGACCTCTCCTCAGTTTTGGACGGGGCCGATCTGGTAATCGAGTTTTCGCTGCCGGAGCCTTCCATGGCGCATATGCAGACGGCTTCCGAGAGGGGCAAGGCCGTGGTCGTGGGTACCACCGGATTCACCGAAGCCGACAGGGCGGAAATCGTGCAGCTGGCTTCGAAGATGCCCTGCTTCATGGCCCCCAACATGAGCCTGGGGGTCAACGTGGTGCTGAAGATACTCAAAGACGCCGCCCCCCTGCTTGCCGAAGGATACGACGTGGAGATCGTGGAAGCGCACCACAGGTATAAGGTGGATGCACCCAGCGGCACGGCGCTGCGCATGGCGGAGGTAATAGCCGAGGCGCTGGGCCGGGACCTGGACAAGGTAGCCGCCATGGGCCGCTCAGGCATCACCGGGGAGCGAGACGGGGAGACCATAGGCATCCAGGCACTCAGGGCGGGGGATATAGTGGGGGAGCATACCGTCATCTTCGGTGGTCTCGGGGAGCGCGTGGAGATAACCCACGTGGCCCAGAGCCGGGACAACTTTGCCCGGGGCGCTCTCAGGGCCGCCCGCTGGATAGTCAATCAATCTCCCGGCCTTTATGACATGCAGGACCTTTTGGGGTTAAAATAGTGGCCCCGTAAATGGTGCCTGCCTGCTTATTGGAGGGGTTTTATCATGAAAATCGTTAGGTACAGTTATAAGGGGAAGACGAGCTGCGGGGTTCTGTCGGGCAAGACCGTGCACCAGGTCAAGGGCTCCATCTTCGGAAAGCTGGAGAGGACGGGGACGAAATACGGACTGTCCCAGGTCAAGCTGCTTACCCCCTGTCAGCCCTCCAAGGTGGTGGCCGTGGGGCTTAACTATCACCTCCACGCCCAGGAGACCGGGCAGAAAGTGCCCACCGAGCCAATGATCTTCCTAATGCCTCCCTCCGCTGTCATCGGACCTGACGACGGTATAGTTTATCCCCCCATCACCAAGAGGGTGGATTTCGAGGGGGAGCTGGGTGTGGTCATGGGTAAGAAGGCCAGTAAAGTCCCCGAGGATAAGGCCCTGGATTACGTGCTGGGGTATACCTGCGTAAACGACGTGACCGCCAGGGACCTCCAGGCAAAGGAAGCACAGTTCACCCGCTCCAAGGGGATGGATACCTTCTGCCCCATCGGCCCCTGCATAGAGACCGATGCCGACCCCGGCAACGTGCTGTTGGAAACTCTTCTCAACGGAAAGACCGTGCAGTCCTCCAGCACCTCTGACATGGTGTTCAACGTACCCCAGGTCATCGCTTACGTCACCCAGGCCATTACCCTGCTGCCGGGCGACGTCATCACCACGGGGACTCCTTCGGGCATCGCCCCCATGAAGGTGGGGGACGAGGTGGAGGTGCGTATATCGGACATCGGCTCGCTGTGCAATCCGATCGTCAGCCGGTAAATGAGATGAGGAGGGATATAAATATTGCCTGCGATTAGTGTCAAGCAAGCAGAGCGGCTGGCCAAGCTGCCGCCATATCTGTTTGCGGAGATAGACCGGTTAAAAAACGAAGCCATAGAACGGGGAGTGGACATTATCGACCTCGGCGTGGGAGACCCCGATCTGCCAACCCACTCGCACATAGTCCAGTGCATGGCGGGGGCCGTTGAAAACCCGGCCCACCATCAGTACCCCTCTTACCAGGGCGCGCTTTCCTTCAGGGAAGCCGTGGCCCGGTGGTATAAGGAACGCTTCGGGGCGGAACTGGACCCGGGGAAAGAGATCATCTCCCTGATAGGCTCCAAGGAAGGCGTCGGGCACATCCCCCTGGCCTTCGTCAACCCCGGTGACGCCGTGCTCATACCCGACCCCGGATACCCCGTCTACAATGCGGGTACGGTGTTCGCGGATGGAGAGCCCATCGAGTTCCCGCTGAAAGAGGAAAACGGCTTCATGCCCGACGTTTCAGCGATAAGCGATGAAGCCGCCCGGAGGGCGGTGATGATGTTCCTCAACTACCCCAATAACCCCACCGCCGGTGTGGCTACCAGGGAGATGTTTCAGGAGGTGGTGGAGTTCGCGGCGAGGAACAACGTCATCATCTGCCACGACGCCGCCTACACCGAGATAGCCTTCGACGGCCATAAACCCATCAGCTTCATGGAGATCGACGGGGCGAGGGAAGTGGGCGTGGAGTTCCACTCCCTTTCCAAGACCTTCAACATGACCGGATGGCGCGTGGGCTGCGTGGTGGGAAACAGCGAGGTCATAGCGGGCCTGGGCAGGATAAAGAACAACGTCGATTCGGGCGTCTTCGGGGCTGTCCAGGAAGCGGCGGCGGCCGCTCTCAACGGGAATATGAGCGGGGTGGAAGAGAACAACCGGATTTACACCCGGCGGCGGGACGTCCTGGTGGAGGGCCTCAACCGGATCGGCCTCAAGGTCGAGAAACCAAAGGCCACCTTTTACGTCTGGATACCCGTACCGGATGGTTACGATTCCTCCCGTTTCACCGCCCTTCTCCTCACCGAAGCGGGCATCGTGTGCACGCCCGGGGTCGGCTTCGGAAGTTGCGGGGAAGGGTACATAAGGATGACCCTCTGCACTCCCGAAGAGAGGCTTCAAGAGGTGGTGGAGAGGCTGGCCAAACTCAATTTATGAAAAC
This sequence comes from Nitrospinota bacterium, assembly GCA_030620925.1. Lineage (GTDB taxonomy): Bacteria > JAUXIQ01 > JAUXIQ01 > JAUXIQ01 > JAUXIQ01 > JAUXIQ01. The sequence continues at coordinate 13,350 of JAUXIQ010000010.1, read as the reverse complement.
ATGGAGTTCGACGTATACGTAGGTATTGGCTCTAACCTGGAAGACCCTGTTGAGCAGTGTCTGGAAGCCAGGACCAGGCTTGCCGAAGCGGAAGGGGTGAGTCTGATACGCTCTTCTTCGCTTTACAGGTCGGAGCCGGTGGGCTTTTCCGAACAGGACTGGTTCGTAAACGCCGTGTGCCATCTTCGCACGGAGCTGGACGCCCACGATCTTTTGAGAGCCCTCCAGGGCATCGAGAGGGACATGGGCAAACGAGTGCCGTTCCGCTGGGGGCCGAGGATTATAGACCTGGACCTTCTCCTCTACGGCGATCAGACGATTGACGAGTCCGGGCTTCAGGTGCCTCACCCCAGGATGCACGAAAGGAGGTTCGTCCTCCAGCCTATGGTAGAGATAGCCCCGTCTGTTGAGCACCCGCTGTTAAAGGTGAGTATGGAAAAACTCCTCTTCCGGTTGGGTGAGGGCCAGAAAGTGGAATTGATAGAGAGATGATGAAAACGTATCCCTGAAGGTATTAAGTTTAATTAGGGGAATGATTTAAAAGTGAGGCGGCCATGGCTGAAAAAAGGGTCACCATAACCGACATAATCAGGATGAAGGAAGAGGGCAGGAAGATCGCAATGATAACCGCCTACGATTACCCTTTCGCCAAACTGGTGGACGAGGCGGGCGTGGATATAATATTGGTGGGCGATACCCTGGGTATGGTGGTGCTGGGCTACGACACCACCCTCCCCGTGGATATGGATACAATGGTTCACCACACCAAAGCCGTGTGCCGCGGCGCCCGGAGGGCGCTGGTGGTGGCGGACATGCCTTTCATGTCCTATCAGATTTCGGTGGAGCAGGCAATGGCCAACGCCGGGAGGCTGATGAAGGAAACAGGGGCCGGGGCGGTGAAGCTGGAAGGCGGCGAGCGGGTTCGGGAGAGCATAAAAGCCATGGTGGAGGCGGGCATTCCGGTGATGGGGCACGTGGGGATGACGCCTCAATCGGTGCACGGCTTCGGCGGGTTCAAGGTGCAGGGTAAAGGCGAGGCGGCCGAGCGGGTGAAGAGGGACGCACGGGCCGTCCAGGAAGCGGGAGCTTTCTCCGTGGTTCTGGAGGCCATGCCCAGGGAGCTGGGGAAAGAGATAAGCCTGGAGCTGACCATACCCACCATAGGAATCGGCGGAGGACCGGATTGTGACGGACAGGTGCTCGTCCTCCACGATCTGCTGGGCATCTTCGAGGAGTTCGTCCCAAAATTCGTGAAGAGATACGCCGAAATGGCCGGGCAGGTCAGGGAAGCGGTGTCCGCTTACGTGGACGACGTGAAGAAGGGTGCGTTTCCCACGGATAAAGAAAGCTACGACTGAGGCGTAATTAGTTGATGGGTTCCAGGTTCGTAAATTCCGTCTGAATCCGGAAATTATGCGGGACGGTTTTTCATGGTCGAGATCATAGAGACGGTCAGAGAGATGCAGGAGAAAGCCGATGCCCTGCGGAAGAGCGGCGTGAGCATAGGCTTCGTCCCCACCATGGGAGCCCTGCATGAAGGCCACCTGAGCCTGATCCGGGGCGCCCGCAGTGAGTGCCGGTCGGTAGTGGTGAGCATATTTGTAAACCCCGCGCAGTTTGCTCCGGGAGAGGATTACAAACAGTATCCCAGAGACTTCGAGGGCGATTGCAGCAAGGCGGAAACTGCGGGGGCGGATATAATTTTTCACCCTTCCGTGGAGGAGATGTATCCGCCGGAAGCGAGCACGGTGGTCAAGGTCCAGGAGCTGTCGGAGGTGATGTGCGGCCGGAGCCGTACGGGCCATTTCTGCGGTGTGGCCTCGGTGGTGGCCAAGCTGTTCAACATCACCAAACCCCACCGGGCCTATTTCGGCGAAAAGGACTACCAGCAACTGGTAATAGTCAGGAAGATGGCCAGAGACCTGGACATGGACCTGACCGTGGTGGGCATGCCCACCATAAGGGAGGAAGACGGCCTGGCCATGAGCTCCCGCAACGCATACCTGAACCCGGAAGAGCGCCGGGCGGCTGTGGTGCTTTTTCGCTCCCTCAAAGACGCCGGTGAGCGGGTCGCCCGGGGTGAAAAGGATGCCGAGGCCGTTATCCAGGGGGCCAGGGAAATGATAGAATCAGAACCGTATACCAGCATCGATTACGTTGTAGTGGTGGACCCTGAGACGCTTCAGGGGATCAAGGAAATAGTGTGTCCCGCCCGCATGGCGTTGGCGGTCAAAGTGGGAAAGCCTCGCCTGATAGATAATATCGCCCTCCACCCCCCGAGTTAGAAAATCTTTTTCCGACAGGATACAACTCTCCTTATTATGGGGAACACGGCTCGTGATAAGCCCTCGGAGACCACCGCTACAGAGGCGGATTTATAGAGTGCAGGCACCGGGGGGACGATTTCCCTTGACAGTCGATTTTGCCCTTTTATAATGTACTTAAATTTAAATGTCTAGCCTTTTTCAGGAGAGCTGTCTATTATAATTTCAGTTACCGGGTGCTATGATAAAGGGGAGTGGTATGCTTAAAGACAGATTCGGTGAGCTCGAAAAAAGGATAAAATCGGCCAGCGATATTGTCAATAAACTGCAGCAGGAAAAAGCTGAGCTGGAGATGAAATATGAGGAAGCTCAGAGGAAGATAGCCGAGCTTACCGATGAAATGGACCAGCACAGAAGGGATGAGGAAGAATTCACCACCCGGGTGGAAGGGCTTCTTGATTATTTCGTTGAATTTCCTGAGAATGTGGAAGACGATCAAGAAGGTGGCCTGTCCGTTGTAGAGCCGTTTACGGTTGAAGATGAAAAGGAACTGCTTCTGGAGGCGGATGAGAACCTGGATAATTATATGGCCCAGTTTGAGTTGGGGAGAAGCTACGAGAAAAAAGGACTATGGGAGAAAGCCATCGAGGCATATCACAGGGCCATCGACCTCAAACCGGATTTCGTGGATGCTATAGAACACCTTGCCTTCCTCCTTGAAAAGCTTAGCAGGGAAAAGGAGGCATCCCCTCTCTGGGAAAAGGTGATATCTCTGAAAAAATAGCCCTCTCAAGTGCTCCAATCCCCATATGCACAAATCAGGATCGTGCGCCCTGCACCAATCTATTCTCGACTCAAAATGTATATTTTGTCCCTTAAATGAAGAGAACCCGATTCTTTAGAAGAGGCCCGCTTAATGGACCCCTACGAAATTTTTGACGACCAGCTTCTCAAAGAGAAAATCCGGGAGGAGCTTAACAGGCAGAACGGCATCCTCCTCGCCCATAATTACCAGCGGGCGGAGATACAGGAGATAGCCGATTTCGGAGGGGACTCCCTTGGCCTCAGCCAGGAAGCGGCATCCACTGAAGCGGAGGTGATCGTCTTCTGCGGGGTGCACTTCATGGCGGAAACCGCCGCCATCCTCTCACCCCAAAAGACTGTCCTCCTGCCCAGGCGTGAGGCGGGGTGTCCCATGGCGGACATGGTGGATGTTGAAGGACTGCTGAGGATAAAGGAGGAACACCCCGATGCGGCCGTGGTCTGCTACGTCAACACCTCTGCGGCGGTGAAAGCGGAGAGCGATATCTGCTGTACTTCCGCCAACGCCGTGCGGGTGGTGAATTCGCTGGAGGGGGCGAATAAGATCATATTCATCCCCGATAAAAATCTGGGGATGTACGTTTCGCGGTTCACCGATAAAGAAGTTGTCCTCTGGGAAGGTTTTTGCCCCACTCACCACCGGTTGAGCGCCGGAGAAGTTAAGGAAGTCCTGGGAGAACATCCTCAGGCCAGATTCGTGGCACATCCCGAATGCCGGCCTGAAGTCCTGGAGCTCGCGGACCATATATGCAGCACCTCGGGTATATATAAATACGCCGGCGAGGTTGATGCCAGGGAGCTTGTCATCGGCACCGAGATGGGGGTTCTCTACAGGCTTCAGCTCGAGAACCGGGACAAGAGGTTCTACAGGTCCTCAAACGATATGATCTGCCCCAACATGAAGCTGATAACCCTCCAGGACGTCCTCTATTCCCTGCTGCACCGAGTTCACGCCATAACCGTTCCAGAGGAGATAAGGGTGAGGGCTGAAAAGGCCATAGACGGTATGTTGGCCGTGCCGCGAGAAAGATAGCATTTTGCCCCCGTTTGCCGGTGCTGGAGAGTTCAGAGAAAAGAAGGTGCAGGCGGCATGAAAAGCTCCGATAAAACACCGCTCGGTGGTTCCCTTTTCCCCGGGGAAAGGTGGATTACGTGAGAGCGTCTAATTTGTTTTACAGGGGGATATTGTCTTATCTGGCTCTCGCACTTCTTTTGGCCCCCGCAGCGTATGCCGCTTCAGCTACTGAAGCGGAGAAAGCCGGGAAACAGTTCACTTTCGCGGTGAAAGCGTATCAAGACGGCCTTTATACCCTTGCGGCGAAGGAGCTGAAGAAGTACCTGAAAAAATATCCGGGCGGCAAAGACGTTCTCACCGTCCGGTATCTGCTGGGCGAGTCTTACTTCAGGTCGAAGGACTACCACCGGGCGGCGGCGGCCCTGATCAGGTTTCGGGAAAAGCATCCTCAGAGTGAACTGATTCCCCCAGTCGCGGCCATGCTTGGGATATCACGCTATCGGATGGGCGACCATAAGGGGGCTGCACAGGCACTGGAAGAGGCCGCCGAATCGTTAAAACAGGAATCACTGCTGTTATCCTCCCTCTTTTACCTCGCCGAATCTTATTTCAGTCTGGAGCGATACACAGAAGCGGAGAGCGTATACCGCCGACTGCTGGCCCGTAAGGGAGGCGGTGAGTATCGTGAGTTCGCGTTATACGCCCTGGGCTGGACCCTCCTCAAGACTTCCCGGGCCGAGGAGGTCCTGGGCCCCTTCAATAGCTTACTGAACGAATATCCCCGGAGCGGTTATCGGGCCCAGGCGCTCTATCTCACGGGGGAGACTCTATATAAACTGAAGAACTATGAACAGAGTGCGGCCAGGCTGAGCGGCCTCCTGAAAGAGTTCCCGGATTTCGCGCAAGCCGACAACGCCGCCCTTATGCTGACCGGGAGCTACATCCAGCTGGACCGCTTGGAGGAGGCACACGCCGCCTTTCTCAAAATGACTGCCATCGACCCCAAAAAAGATGAGGCGCCCGGTGTCCTGTTCAAACTGGCGGCAGCCGCCTTTACCCGGGGACGATATGATGACGCAGGTCGTTGGTATGCCGAGTACCTCAAGAAGTACCCGGTGGCCCCCCGGGCGGCGGATGCGCAGTACTGGCTGGCCCGTGCCCATCTCAAGGTCGAGAGGGAGGAAGAGGCCCTCGAAGCCTTTAACCGGTTCACAGAGCGGTATCCTGAACATCCCCGCGTGGCCGAAGCCCTGGGACAGGCCGGGGGAATACTTTACAGGAAAGGTGATTACAAAGACGCAATAAGCGTCTTCCAAAAATTGTTGCTCTACCAGGTGGACGATGAGATGAGGGACTATTCATGGTACGTTCTGGGAGACGGATATTATAGACTGGGTAATTGTCCTCAAGCGGAGATTTGGTTTACAAAAATCGTTGAGAGTGATACCCACCCGGAGAACAGGAACGATGCGCTTTTCAGGCTGGGCTCCTGCAGCTACAGGGGGGGCCGCCAGGCGCAGGCCGCCGATTACTTTCGGCGCCTGTTGAAGGGCAGCCCGGGGAAGAGACTCAAATTGAAGGCTTCGTATTTGTTGGGTGTTTCGCTTCAGGAAGGGGGGGATTGCAAGGCCGCGGTAGTCGTCCTGGAAGACTATCTTGAGGCATCCAAAACAACACCCCGCGCCTCCGAAGCTTACTTCCGGCTGGGGTTCTGTTATTACGCCATGAAAAATTATTCTGCCGCCGCTCAGAAGCTGAATCGTTATCTGAAGGTAGATGCCGGGGGGGCCTTTCGCGCTGAGTCGCTGCTCATGATGGGTGAGGCCAATATGGTTTTGGGGAATTACCAGGAGGCGCTTTGGACCTATGATAAGTTTATAAAGTCAGGGGGTGACGGGCCGCAAATGGCCCGGGTTCTCTACAATAGGGCCCTGGCGCTGCAGGAGCTGAAAAGACTTGAAGAGGCCGTGAAGTCTTACATAAGGAGCGCAAAGGTCGATCGTTCATATCCCAGGGACGGAGAAGCTTACCTTAGAGCGGGTCTGCTGCTTATCTCTATGAAACAAAGGGAGGCTGCGCTGGGGAAATTTAGATTGGCCTCTTCGTCTAAAGTTATGGAGGTGGCGTCGGAGGCGATCTACTGGCATGGCCGGATTGAATATGATAAAAAAAATTACGACCTGGCTTATCGGGCGTTCGATAATGTGGTCAACAAGTACACCTCTCAGAAAAAGTGGGTCCTTGCCTCTAAATACTTGATGGGCAACATCCTGGAGATAAAGAAGGAATGGAAAAGAGCCGTAGAGAACTATAAAGAAGTGGCGGCCTCCTCAGAAGATTCGGAGCTAAAAAAGTCGGCCCGGGAGAGGATGAAGGTTATAGGAGAATACCTTAATGCCCTGGGATCAGCAAAAGGGGAAAGGGGATGATAGCAGGTAGAGGTGTAAAAATATTCTTAGCGATCACAATGGCATTGATTGTCGCCGACTGGTGTCTGCCCCGGCTGTCACCCGCCGATGAAGGGAAGCCTCCCATAAAGCTCCCCGAGGTGGTGATCGTAGGTAAGGATATAGGTCTACCGGGGGATAAAGGGGAAAAGCTGCGCCCCATTGAAATATCTCCGGGGGTCAAGGAAGAACCCACGGAGGTGGTGGAAAAATCACTCATCGAATCTACGGTGAGTGGAGAGAAAACCGCTCCCGCCTCTAAGAAGGTTGGCTGCCTGGCATACGAGAATCCCCTTACGGCCGGCATAACCACCACCCTTCTCGGAAACAAGGGAAGGTATAACCTGGGCCTTTACCGGTATCAGCGGTTCCGCTACAGGGAAGCCCTGGAAGCGTTTGATGACCTTCTGTACAGAAAACCCGCCCCTGATCTCGCCAACAGGGCCATTTACTGGAAGGGGGAATCCTATTACCGTCTCGACAGGCGGGACAAGGCAATCGAATCGTTTCAGAAAATTATCGAGGAATACCCCACGGCGTACGTGGCGAGCTATGCCTATTACTCTTCCGGGTGGATACATCTCCTGAACAAGGACTACGAGCGGGCGGCGGACCTCCTCACCCGGTTTATGGAGAAGTTCCCTAATAGTCCTCTGGCGGACTCCGTGCTCTACCTTCTGGGGCAGGCGCATTTCAATAAAGGGAATTACAAAGAGGCGGAAAAAAACTTTAAGAAAGTGGTCAGCCTATACCCGGCTAGTACTAGAACAGGCGAATCGCTCTTCTGGATGGCGGAAAGCGTATACTCCCAGGAGCGATACAGCGAAGCGATAAAAATTTACCGGCGCTTCCTGAAAGAATACCCCTCTTCGGATAAGACAGGGGATGCGGGATACGGCATAGCATGGAGCCTGGTGAACCTCAGGAATTACACTCCTGCGGTAAGGGCTTTCGACGATTTCTTAAAGTCGTATCCGGAACATCGCTGGGAGGATTCAGCGTATTACGGGAAGCTCAAATCGCTGGTCGCCCTGGGTCGAACGGATGAGGCTTACCGGCTTTACGGCCACATGAAAGAATCCAACCGGGACAGCCAATGGCTGGATGACTCACTGGTAGCAATCGCCTGGAAACACTTTGTGAAAGGGGACTACGAGGAGGCCATCGCTCTTTTCAAGCAACTGTTTAGGAAATACCCTGATAGCCCGTTCCTGCTCGCCGCTGACTTCGCCCTGGGAGAAATTCACTACAGGTCCGGCCGCTACAAGAAAGCGGTGGAACACTTCAGCAGGGCTGAAGCCACTACCCGTTTTCCCGGCGTGGCCTATAGAGCCGGTATGAGGAAGGGCGAGGCCTACTTTCTGCTCAAGGAGTACGGCTCGGCCGGTGAGCAATTCCGTTCCCTGTTAGCGCGGGTGTCCGAGCCCTCCCGCAGGGATGAGGTGGCTTTCTGGCTGGGGGAATCCCTGTTCTATCAGGCTTCTTTAGACCCCCGATTTTATCCGAAGGCCGATAAGGCCTACGCCATGGTCAGCGAGAAGAGCGAGCGCTATGACGACGCCCTCTACGGCCTCGGTTGGCTCAATTACCTGCAGGGGAAAGGGAAGGAAGCGGTCCGTTTGCTGACCAAGCTCATGGAAGAGAGAAGGGAAAGCGAGCTTCGGCCGGACGCCATTTACAGGCTGGCCAAGACGTATGCCTACATGAAGGATTATGATAAAGCCAGGGAGATCTACCACAGGTTGATGGAGGAGTATCCCCAGGACCACAGGGTCGATGCGGCCAAGCTCGGGCTGGGTTCTTTAAAGATGAAAAAGGGTGATTTCTACGGAGCCATGGAGATTTTTTCGGAGCTGCTCATCACCAACCCGGGAGGGGAGTATGCCGACGACGCCCAGTTCAATCTCGGCCGGGCGCTGTTCAAGGTTTCCAGGCTTAAGGATACCCGCAGCACCCTCATCGAGCTTATAGAGAGATACCCCCGTAGCCCGCTCCTGGACAAGGCCTACCTGCTGCTGGGCGATGTGTACTATAACCAGGAGAATTATGCCGGGGCCGTCGGGCAATACAGGGAGCTCATCGCTCTTTTCCCCGATTCCAAACAGGCGCTGAATGCCGATTACGGAATACTACTCAGCTATTACCATCAGGGGGAGTTTAAACGGTTCAAGAAAGGGGCTTTAAAGTTTGTAGATAAGAACCCGGGAAATGTCCTTTCCCCCTCCCTACTCAACCAGATAGCCGAGTACCACTACGCCGCCGGTGAATATGATAGCGCCCTGTCGGCGTACAAAAAGCTGATGGCCAGGTTCGGCGACAGCGAGTTAGCAGACGATACCCAGTTCCGGATAGCGGATATATTCTTCAGGAAGAGAGATTATGGCCGGGCCATCGGGAATTACTGGAAACTGCATAACAAGTTTCCCCAAAGCTCCCTGGTTCCGGAGGCTATTTTCGGTGTGGGGCAATCCCATTTTGAGCTGAAACAATACAACCAGGCCCTGTATGCTTACCAGGAAGTGGTGAAGCGCTACCCGAAGAGTGAACGGGCTGCTGAGGCACTTTACAGGTCCGGGTTGGCCTATCTCGAGTTGGGGCGGAATGATAGAGCCGGCAGTGCCTTTAAAGCCGTAATCTCTTCGTATAAGGGAAGTTTTCAGGAACCCTATTCCTATTTTCAGTTGGGTAAGCTGAATCTCGAGGAATCGCGGTTCGAAGAAGCGGCGGGCTATTTTATAAAGGCGGTGGATGCCGATGTGAAGCTCCTTTCGGTGGAGGCCCAGTATAACCTGGGCGAGGTCTATTTCAGGAGCGGCCAGTATGAACTCAGTGCCGCCGAATACTTGCGGGTGGCCTATCTTTACGGAAACGACAGCAAGTGGTATTTTAAGTCCCTGTTTAAGGCGGCGGAGAGTTATGAGAAACTGGAGCGCTGGCAGGACGCCCTCACCATGTATGAAAAGGTGATAAAGGAGCGGGCGGCCGGTGATATGTTTTCGTTGAAGAGGGCCAAAGCCGGAAAAAATGAGATAATCCGCAATTTAAAGAAAGAAGAGCAGCCCTCACAAAAGAGTGATTGAAGGAAAGTTATCGTTGCTGTGCCCGGAAAAGTGATGCTATAATCTGCCCGCCGTGCAGGTCCGAATGCTGATGAAAGACTTCGGCGGCAGGTCAGGATAGATTTACTGCTTTTCGGGCACTGTAGTGTTGATTAATTTCGTCGGGAGGACGATCCATGTTGAGTTTCGTGGTGAAGGGCGGGTGGCTGATGGTGCCTATCGGCGTCTGTTCGATCATCGCCCTGGGCATAATCATAGAAAGATTGATCAGTCTCAGGTATGGCAGAGTATTAAGTGAGGATTTGCTCATCCAGATAGAAAATTTGTTGAGAGACAGGAAAATTCACGAGTCGACCCACCTCTGTAAAAGATTCCCCTCTCCCCTGACCCGCATCCTGCTCTCCGCCATTCTCAACCACGATAAGGAGAAGAATGAGCTAAAAGAAGTCATAGAGGACGCCGGCCGCCATGAAGTCCCCATGCTGGAGAAACATCTCACCATCCTGGGTACCATATCCGTCATCACCCCGCTGATTGGCCTTTTGGGCACGGTGTGGGGGATGATCCAGGTCTTCGACCAAATCTCCGTTCATGGTGTGGGTAACCCCGCCAACCTGGCCGGCGGAATATACCAGGCCCTCATCACCACCGCCGCGGGATTGACGGTGGGCATCCCCGCCCTGGTGTTCAATAACTACTTTCAGAGCAAGTCCGACTCCATAATAATCGAGTTGGAGAAAATATCTGTCAAGATGCTGAACATCATCAAGAGGAATTGATCAGGGGTTCAAAATGGAGTTTAGAACCAAAAAACGTGCGCTTAGCCGTATCGAGATAACCCCGCTCATAGACGTAGTCCTGCTGCTGCTGATCTTTTTTATGATTTCCACCACCTTCGTCACCACGCCGGGAATAAAGGTGAAACTTCCTCAGGCTGCCACGCAGGCTGCGACCAGGGAACAGGATATAGTAGTGGTGGTGACCGAAGAGGGACAGTTGTATTTTAATAATAGAAGGGTGACTCTGGACCGCCTCCGGCTCGGGCTCAAGGAAGAAGTGAGCAAGGGAGGAAAAGACCTGCTCATAGTGAAGGCTGATAAAGAGTCGAAGCACGGCCGGGTGGTGGAAGTCATGGACCTGGCCCAACAGGTGGGTATTTCCAGGATCGCCATAGCCACCGAGCCGGTGAAAAAGAAGTGAGTGGCTTCGGAGACTTCCAGTGAGAGAGCAGGCGGTTTCGGGGTATGAGAAATACGGGCTTGTATGGGGGATAGTGGTCTCTCTTGCCCTCCATGGTGTACTGTTCTGGAAGATGCCGGAACTGCCCGTGTTTCTTGAGGAGAAACAGAGTATAAGCGAAAAATTCACTGAAGTGGAGCTGATCAAGCCCCCAGCTCCCAAGCCGCCTACCCCGAAAGGGGAGAAGCCTCCCCTGAAAGAAGAGCTCAAAGAAGTGGTCGTCCCGCCGCCCAAGCCGCCTCCCAAACTCCATGCCGGCATCCTGTCGAACAGGGTAGAGGAGATAGGCGGGGGCAGGAGCCTCAAGCAGACCGGTGTAGAGATAAAGCTGCCTCTCAGCCGTGAGAAACCGGAGGTTGACCCGGAGCGCGCGGTGAGACTTCAGGAGCAGCTGGCCAAAGCTGTTGCTGAAAAAATTGCGAAGAGTCCCTTTCCGGCTGATGAATCCACCAGCAGGTTGATCCCCATCAAGGAGGGTGATCTGGAGCGTAAAGAGCTCGAAGTTGCTACTCCTGAGGCCTTCCCCAGGCTTGCCAGGCTGGAGCCGGGACCCGTGAAAGAGGGGCCGGTAAAGAAAGAGATACTGACCGGACGAGAGCTTTTCCAGATCAAAGGGCCTGCCGGTGAGAGGAGGGTCGTGTACCGGCCCAAACCACCGGCGGTAGAACTCGAGGCGGAGACGGAGATAGTATTAAAGTTCTGGGTGCTTCCCGGCGGCGAGGTGGGGCGGGTGATACCCATCAAAAAGGGTGAACCCGAACTGGAAACAAAAGCCATCGCCTACCTGAAGGAATGGCGCTTTAACCCCCTTTCCGCCCACGAACCTCAGGTCGAACAGGAGGGGACCATCCCCATCCGCTTCACTCTCAAATAACATCTTATTGAGGGATGACATCTAATAAATCAGCACCAACCCGCACCAGACCACGCTCTCTCCCATGGGGATGGGGAAGGCGAGACCGGCGTTCTGAGCGGTCTCGAAAACGTCGATACCCATCGCTTCCATGGACGGTCGGGCCTTGAAGGGATATTTGCAGGGCAGCCCCGACCCCACCGTTACGCATTCATCGCACAGCTTGCAGGAGCCCCCGATGAATCCGGCGGCGAATCTGAAACCCGTATGGAACGCTTCCCGCTCCACCTCGTTCACCAGCTGGTGCAGCTCGTTGGCCGGTTTGAAGATGACCGCTCTATCCTGCTCCTGGCCGGGCTCTACCGCGCCCTCTTTCTGCACCAGGAGAGCCCTGCTGTAACACTCCAGCACTTTCTTGAACTCATCCGGGTCCATGACGTTGGGTGGGCACATGAGATTACGATTGTAGCTTTTGCACAGGGGGACGCGACATTTGAGCCGCACCTGTTCCTTGACGACGATGTTTTCGGTGTCCATTACCCCCGCCCTGGTGGCGCCTGTTTTCAATGCTAATTCTTGCAGCGCGTTCAGTTTTTCTTCGTCGGGAGTTCCTGGATGCCCAATTTTTTGTTCTTTCATCCTTCCTCCATTGAGAAGGTCTTTCTTATCTTTGGTATATTCTGAGGCTTCGGATGGGTATCTGTTGTAGGGTTAAAGTTAACACCGGTGCGGCGGTGTGTCAATCGAGATGTGACATGAGGGTGCGGGGTAAGTTGACCTCGGCTCACTTTGTATGGTAAATAAGTCTTATACGAATACTTGACATGGATAGGGAAAGCGTCGGGGGAGGGGCGTCCCCCTTTTTTCTTATCGTTCACGGCGGTGAAAGAACAGTAGAGGTAAACAGATGATTTTCGAGACGCTGATGGTGAACAATTTTGCGGTCAACTGTTACGTGGTGGGCTGTCCCGACACCCGGGAGGCCATGGTGGTGGACCCCGGAGGCAACGCCGACGGCATTCTCAACATCGTGGAAGGCAACGACCTGAAAGTGGCTTGCATCGTCAACACTCACGGTCATATCGATCATATCATGGCCAACCGGGAGGTTAAGGATCGGACGGGCGCACCCCTGCGCATTCACGGAGATGATGCCAAAATGCTGGAGCACTCGGGGCAGCAGTCGATGCAAATGCTGGGCACGGAGATAACCTCGCCGGGGGCCGATTCCTTCCTCGTGGACGGCGAGACGTTTCAGGTAGGCGGCATAGACGTCGAGGTTATTCACACTCCCGGGCACAGCCCGGGCAGCGTCTGCCTCAAAGCGGGGAAAAAGCTGATGACCGGAGACACCCTCTTCGCACAGAGCATAGGCCGGACGGATATCGGGGGGGGTGATATGCGGACCCTCATGCGTTCGCTCATGGAGAAAGTCATGACCCTGGATGACGATACCGAGGTTTTCCCCGGCCATGGGCCCGCCTCCAATATAGGTCTGGAAAAGAAGTGGAATCCTTTCGTGAACGGGAGCGCTCAGTTTATCGACTAGTCGTTCGCGGGTAATTGACACTCATAATCGTAAGGTCCGGCATGGTCTATTACAAAAAAGAGATATCACTGGAAATCCATGAGGAAGGCGAAGGGTCATTTC
>JAUXIQ010000361.1 GCA_030620925.1 Nitrospinota bacterium | reverse complement strand
CCTGCACCTGTTCGCACCACGTTAAGAGGGAGACCTTTTACGACGCGCTTTTCAGGGCCGCCCTTGACGCACACCGCCATCTCAGTCTCCTTCAGGAGAGGGAGCAGGCCCTGGACTACCCCGTGATACTGGGCATACCAGAAACCGCTACCTGAGATGCCTTATCTTCCGGGTGGAATAAGAAGGGTTTACAGATACCAATAAGATGCCGATATATATTTAAGTTGGAGTAACTATCTGAATCGAGCCGGATATTAGAATGTGCTCATTAACAGGCGCTTTCAGCTTTTTTAAGTTAGGAACGTATCGATGCCTGATTTGGAACTACACAATAGCATAGCCGAATGGATCGGCAAAAATCTGGAACAATATTTCCATTATTACATGGATTGGCGGAAATTAAAGCGTGGGGTGGAATTGCCCGACAAAGAGCGGGAAATTTATTACAGCCGTCATCATTTCCAGCATTTTTCAGAGGCTATTGTCCATAGACAGAAGCAGCTTATATCGGAACACGTTAAAAAATCGAGAGATGCTTTTCTGCGCAAGAGTTATGACGAGTCGTTGATTAATTTGGGTATTGCTATTCATTATATACATGATCTCTGCATACCGCACGATATGGAAAAAAATGCCGAGAGTATTCCACTTCCTACTTTTAACATGTATTCGGGTTCTTTCGATGTCCTGGATACAATTGGTAAAGTCAGAAGATACCTCGACAGGAGGTTGAATAGAAATTTTCTGAGACACATGGGTCAGTTTGGTGAAGTTCCCTATGTGGAGCTTTACATTGCGTGTTATATATCGATTGTAGTCGCCGGGTCAGTTTTAAAACCGAATCCTGCGGTTGACGAATTAGAGCGCAAAATACTCGAATATGATGTTTCATTAATAAAGGAAGCGGCTAAGCTGGAGTTAATTGAAAATTCAAATAAATATGATAGGGGTGTTAAGAAGCGGTATCTATATATCGTAAATAAATTGGGAAAAGACATTAATAGGTATGTGAAAAAGAATAACGCCACAAACAAATGGTTTTTTGTCCCTGAAAATGTAGTTGAGGATATCAGAATGGAAATAAACAACAACCTTTCGGAAGATGACAAGAAAAAGATTGAAATGCTGCCCGAATGGGTAGAAAAACACCACAAACGAAGGAAAAAAGAGATTGCAGGGAAATTGACGTTAATTTCGGGTATTGCGGCATGGGCCGTGTTTGTCGTTTTTAAATTCAATTTATTTAAATGACGCTATGATTTCCGATAGATGCTTGAAATAGAATACGCAAAACAATCATTCCTCAAACAGATATAATTTTTGTGTCACAACTTTTTCACTCCGCCTGCTCCAGCGATAAATCCTCAGAGCTGTATGTCTTCGATTATTGGGTATTTCTTTACCTGTGATCACGCCTTTTTTTGCTCAGAAGGAAAGAACCTTTTGCGCTTCCGACCTGATTTGAACTATAAGAAAGGAAATGATATATTATGACCGAGGAGAGGTAAAAGGGGATGAATTGCGCTGTGATACATTACCACGAGATAGCCCTGAAAGGGCAAAACAGGCCTTTTTTCGTGGGCCGCCTGGTGGAGAACATCCAGGCGGCGACGGCGGATATACCCGGCGTGGAGGCGGAGAAGCTCTGGGGCCGGTTACTGCTTAAGATAGGCGATGAAGACTGCTGGCCCGCTGTCGAAGAGCGTCTCAAAAACGTATTCGGCATCGCCAACTTCTCCCCGGCGCAAAGGGTCGGCCTGGACATGGACAGGATGAAGGAGCTGGTGGCCGCGGAGGCGGTAAAGCACGATTTTGATAGTTTCCGTATTTCCGCCCGACGTGCGCACAAAAATTACCCTCTAACCTCGCAGCAGATAAATGCCGAGATAGGCGCCCATGTCGTGAAGCTTACCGGGAAGCGTGTGGACCTCGGTAACCCTGAGCTGAATATCCACCTGGAGATAATGCCCAACGAGGCCTTCCTGTATTTTCGTAATATTGAGGGGGCGGGAGGGCTTCCCGTGGGCGTCGGCGGAAAACTGGTCTCCCTCCTTTCGGGTGGTATAGACTCCCCTGTAGCCTCCTGCCGCATGATGCGCCGCGGCTGCCGTATCGTTTTCGTCCATTACCACAGCTTCCCTTATCTTAACAAGAAGTCACAGGAGAAAGCCCAGGAGATCGCCCTTCATCTCACCCGATACCAGTATCAGAGCATTCTCTACCTGGTCCCCTTCGGTGATATACAGAAGGAAGTGGTGGTGCTGGCTCCGGCTCCATTGCGGGTGGTAATCTACCGGCGTCTCATGCTGCGCATAGCCGTAGAGATAGCTAAAAAGCAAGACGCCAGAGCTCTGGTTACCGGAGAGAGCCTGGGGCAGGTAGCTTCGCAGACCCTGGAGAACCTCAGCGTTATTGACCAGGCGGTGGATATACCCGTGCTGCGTCCTCTGATAGGCATGGATAAGGATGAGATATCCAGGCAGGCCATGGATATCGGCACCTACGAAACATCTATCATACCCGACCAGGATTGCTGCCAGCTCTTCATCCCCCGCAAGCCGGCCACACGCAGCAAACTGGAGGAGGTGCTGGAAGCGGAGGGGGCACTCGACGTGCCCCGCCTGGTGGAGCAGGGCGTGACCCAGGCCGAGGAGCGCAGCTACACGTTTCCCTAAAGATTGGGGAAACCTTTTAAGGGAACCTTTCTAGAAAAAAACCCGCCTCCCGCTGGACTCAAGCTACCTCAAAAAACTTGTAAGCATGATGTTTGTACCCTGCATCATCTTACAGTGAGTCAATTACCTTCTTGAGTTTGGAGGCCACCGTATCGGCAAGTTCCTTGAGGGCGGGGTTGTCCACGATGCCCAGGGCGCTGATAGGGTCTATGGCGGAGACCACGCTCCCCCCCGTCTCATCCTCATACACGATAACGTTGCAGGGAAGGAGCAGCCCTATATCCAGTTCGGTGTTCAGGGCCTCGTGGGCCAGGGTAGGGTTACAGGCGCCCAGGATGATGTATTTCCTGAAATCGGCGTCCAGTTTGGTCTTGAGCGTGGTTTTAACGTCGATCTCAGTCAGGACCCCGAAACCCTCTTCCTTGAGGGCGGCGGT
>JAUXIQ010000368.1 GCA_030620925.1 Nitrospinota bacterium | reverse complement strand
GTATAAGCTCGATGGTGACCTTGCCCATACGGGCCAGGGCCAGCTTCATCCGGTATTGGGTCGGCTCGCCCTTTATTGTCATGTCCTGGACGAGGGGGTGCTCAAAAGTGAAGATGTCCCAGGGTCCGATGCCGAAATCGTTCCAGTAGTGCTCCATCGACTTCTGGAGGTCCTTGACCACTAGCCCCACCTGGTTTATCTGTTTGAATACCTTATCAGCCGGCATTTTCCTCTCCTTCACTGCGGGCGGCGACTATCAAAGAATGTCTGTTTACATCCTTATAGCAGATATATAAGATGGAAAAAACTCATAATTGGGGGTAACCATGGATTTTGTATTGACCGACGAGCAAAAATTGTTGCAGAGCACGGTGCGAGAGTTCATGGACAGGGAGATCGCCCCCCTGGCCGGTGAATACGACCGCAAATATCACCCGCTGCCCCAGGACCTGTTCAAGGAGTTCCTGGGTAAGCTGAAACCTTTCGGCTTCCTGGGCGGCGTGGTGCCGGAAGAAGACGGCGGGTCCGGGCTCTCCTACCAGGAAAACGGGATAATCAACGAGGAGCTGTTCCGCGTCTGGGCTTCGCTGGGCGGTGCGGTGAGCATCGTCTACGGCGCCGCTGAGACGCTGCACCTGCGGGGAAACGCAGAACAGAAAGAGACCTACCTGAAACCGATAATGGAGGGGGAGCTCATCCCCTGCTCCGGCATCACCGAGTCCAACGCGGGCTCCAACCCCAGGGAGATGCAGACCAGGGCCGTTTCCGACGGGGATGAATACGTCATCAACGGCTCGAAGATGTGGATCAGTAACGGCACCATAGCCGACATCTGCATCCTGACCACCAAGACCGACGACGGCCCCCACCAGGACAGCATGTCGCACCTGATAGTGGACGGAAGCGTCTCCCCTTTCCAGAGCCGCGAAATCAGAAAGCTGGGTTTCAAAGGGTTCCCCACCGCCGAGCTGGTGTTCGAGGACTGCCGGGTTCCTAAAAACAACCTGCTGGGAGAACTTGGGGAAGGGCTGAAGTTTTCCTTGAAGGCCATCGAAGGGGCACGACTCGCCATGTCCATCGGCGCCGTGGGATGCGCCCAGGCGGCGGTGGACGCATCGGTGAAATACGCCAGGGAGCGCACCCAGTTCGGCAAGGAGATAGGCCGGTTCCAGCTCATCCAGCAGATGATCGCCGACATGGCCGCCGACACCGACGCCGCCCGCCTCATGGTCCACAGGGCCATGGACCTGCTGGACAGAATGGGGCGCTGCAACCGCGAATCCTCCATGGCCAAATACTGGGCCACGGAGGCGGCGGTGAGGGTGACGCTCAAAGGGATACAGGTCCACGGGGCCTACGGCCTATCGGAAGAATATCCCATGGAGCGTTACTTCCGCGACGCGGTCTGCTTCCTCATCCCTGATGGAACCACCCAGATAAACCAGCTCATCGTGGGAAGGGAAATGCTGGGTTTCGACGCCTTCCGGTAGAATAACTATAAGGGCATTCATATGCAGAAGGTGGTGATTCTGGGCCCGGGGCTCTGCTCAACGATCATGTGGCGGTGCATACAAACGTCAGCGTGGGTCACGACACTATCCTGGAAAAATTAGTCAACATCTCCCCGGGGGCCAGCCTGGCGGGCGATATTACTGTAAAAGAAGGTGCGGACGTGGGAATAGGCGCTTCGGTGATCCAGGGTCTGACCATAGGAAAGTGGAGTATCGTAGGCGCCAACGCGGCGGTGGTCAAAGACATACCAGAGTATGTTACCGCCGTGGGTGTCCCTGCGAAAGTGATAAAAGAGCACAGGCCTCAGGAAGCATGAGGCCATTCCCCCGCCCGACCGGTTATAACCGTAGTCCTGTAGGGGCGACCCTTGTGGTCGCCCTGGGCAGGCATCCCGCTAAAGCGGGACCCCTACGGATGTTTTGCATAACCTAATGAAAAAATCGGGATGAATTCAGATAAAATAAGAATGGGCGGCTGAAGTCAGCCGCCCATTGTGCGCTTTCTTTTTTTAGCTCAGCGATTCTACGAAGGACTCGATGCGGGTGTTCATGTGCTCCACTGAAGTCGGGGAGTCCTCCACCTCCAGGTGCAGGTAGGGTATCTTCCGCTCCTCAAACTTGTCCTTCATGACGGCGTATTCCATGGCATAGGCGTCGCACATGGATTGCACCACGTATACCAGGCCCTTGGCTCCCGCGTCTTTCATGGACTGCTCGATGAAGTCCATCTTCTTCTCGAAGGAGTAGAGACCCGGCGCCGGTATCTCGAAGAGGTATCCTTCCGCCAGGGAATCCATGATATAAGCCCCCGTTTTAATGTCTTTCAGGCAGTAGCGGATGCTGTTGGTCAGATCATCTGCCGTGACCGAAGCTCCAACCCTCTCAGCGATACGGGAAACTTCACCGGCGATATTGAAGTTGTACGCGCAGAGCATCAGCCGGGGCTTACCGTTGCTGGAAGCACCCTTGGGAAGCGAATCCACAAGCTGCTTGAGCATGGCGGTGTGTTCTTCCACGGGCATCACCAGGCTGGCCCCGATAACATCCATCACGTCGGAGCCGGAAATGGCCTCGCTGTTCTGCGCCCTGATCTTATACAGCTCGCGGAACAGGGCCCTGTTCTCGTTGAAGGTCTCTACGGAGCTTTTGACCATGTCGTCGAGTATCTCTTTTCCGGCGATGGGTTCCAGTAACTTTCTGAAACGATCGAACTCCCCGGCCAGGTATTGCGTGGAGCCTTCGTTTTTGGTCTGGACGTAGCCCATGAGTATCATGTTGGGGAACAGGTTCTTGTAATCCCAGATGTCGAACACGCGGCGGTTGGTGTCGCAGACCACGGCCACCACGCATACATCAGCATAATCGTAGGCCTTTTTATATATCTGACCTGTAACGTTCCTGGCCAGCCCGCACACGAAAGTCTGAAGGTTGGATTCCTGTTCCAGATGGCTTCCGTCCTTTTCCTCCATTAACTGGACGGGCAGCATGCCCGCGGCATGCACTATCTCCTTGGGCACCAGGGTGTAAAAGTAGGCGGCT
>JAUXIQ010000399.1 GCA_030620925.1 Nitrospinota bacterium | reverse complement strand
CCTCTAAGTTAAGACATTTTAATTAAAAATAAACCAATACTTATTTTAGCTTGCGCCATCAACGGTGTAAAGTCTCTATTACGAAAGCATTCCCGGTAATTGAATTTTCGCGCCTGGAAGGCGCTGCTTTAAAAGTCGTTTCGGGTGGCGACCCCGCGTTCCGCGGGGGGTCTCTATTAACTTTTATGGGGAAAAATTGACGCAGGATCGGCATCACTTTCAGGGCGGATGTTACCGCGATTCCGTCTCACTGAGGAAATTTAGATTGTGTTTTCATGGTCTGTGCTACTGTTCTGTATCGGACTGTGATACTCTTGCAATCGCCTCTATTACGGACACTAACGGATTTTCGCCGAGCGAAGTGCTTAATCGGAGGAGATGGTATGGAGATCAGAAGGGCGATGGAAGCCGATTTCGAGCAGATGGTTCCGCTGTTGGCGGAGCTGTTGAGGCGTCCTATCGAGGAGATAGAGGGGATGAAGGAAGTTTTTGAAAATGGCCTGACGTCCGATAAACGGGCCGTTTTTATCGCCGACAGAGATGGAAAGGTGGAGGGGTTAATTACCCTCACCGTATATCACAAGGAAGCCTTCTACGCCCATTGCGTCAAAGCCGAGATAGACGAGTTCATCGTTTCGGGAGACGCTCGCGGGGGCGGCGTGGCGGGGCAGTTGATGGAGCGCGCCGTTCAATACGCCGCTGAGCGCGGCTGCAAATTTGTAGAGCTGTGGTCCAGGCTGGATAACGAGAGGGCCCACGCGTTTTACGAAAAATTCGGTTATGAAAAGCGGGGGATTTTTCTTCAGAAGACTATGTAGCGAGTATTTACATGATTATGGATAGATGATGTCCAGGATGGCCGGGGGGTGTTTGGCCCGGCCGATTATGACCCGGCACAGGCTTGAGATGCCGCCCAGGAGCAGGAGCCTGGCGAGATTTCCGGCCCGGCAGAGCCCTTCCTCGCTTTCTACTTTATTGATGAAGACGGCCACGCGTGAGCCGCTGGGCTTATCCCGCAGCAGGCCGTCGGGATGGGCGAAGGATGCGGCGATCGACTCTGCGGTTATGGCATCGCCCGCGGCGAGGCCGGTCAATCGGGAGTAGATTTCGGGGCGGAATACGTGCTCAGGTCCCAGAGCCGCCCCCAGAGCTTCGATACCCAGGACGGCGACGAGCATGGTCGTTTCCACGGGGACCACCGGTTCGGTGTCGTTGGGCGCCTTGAGCGGGCGTTGGGCGGAGCCGTCGGCTTCCACTATGATGGTGGGCTTAACGGTTTCGTGGGATGTCAGCGCCGTCACTGCGCTTGGTTCTATCCCCTTCAGTTTCCCTTCCGGCAGACGGCTGTCGGCTAGAGTTACGTGGCGGTGAAGATCGAGCTCTTTCCAGAAGTCTCCGGTTATTCCCTGTTCTTCGCAGAGATGCAGATGGGGCGTTTGCTCTATGCGCGGCTCCATAATTTTGGTGGTGGTGGTGGTGATAACCGGGATTCCTTTTCCCATCAATTCACGCGCCGCGCCGAACATGATGCTGGTCTTGCCCCCTCCGCCCACCAGGCTGATCACTTCACCTTTCCCCACGTCCAGGGCGTTCAAGAGCACCGTTTCGTTAACGTCGCTCATTTAATGTGCCCCTGCTTTTTCAGAAGGCGGTAATCTTCCGGATAATCGATGTCCCAGAATATTCTTTCGTCATCGACCTCTATGGTCAGGTGGTCATCCGGATGGTCGTCGAGGATTTGCCTGCACCCCGTATCGCCACCCAGAAGCCGTATCTCGGCTTCATACTTTCTGTCCAGGATGACGGGGTGTCCTTTTCGACCCTTGTGTACGGGGTAGGTGATACCTTTGTTGCTGTTCAGGTATCTCTCAATGAGCCTGTTAACCAATTGGGTGGAGATGAAGGGCTGGTCTCCCAGGGCGATGAGAATGCTGCCGCAGGAAGGTTTAAGCCGCTCAAGGCCGCACTTTATGGAAGAGCTCATGCCTTCATCGAAGTTTTCGTTGATCAGGACACTGACGGGGAGGTCCTGGATGTGAGACCGAATCTTTTCCGCTTCGTAACCCAGGACCACCAGAATGTCAGTCAAGGGGCAAGCGGTGAGGTTTGATATGGTCTTATGAAGCAGGGTGGATTGATCCAGGGGCAGGAGTTGTTTAATGGTTCCCATCCTGCGAGAACGGCCTGCCGCCGGCATTATTACTGTGATTTGGGAGCGTTCCATAAGAAGATCGCCGGTTTTGTCTTATGTGCCAGGAAAGGCTTTCGCTTGCCTGTTCAGATGTTGTAATGAATGAGGATTCCTTCCAGCACCGCGCCGCCTATGGCCCTTGCTTTATCGGAGATGGTGAAACAGTGCGACCGGTCGGCGCGGGGATCGATGTCCCCTGCCTTGAGGCCTTTTTCTACATCGAGGTCGTCCATGAGTATGCCTCTCAGCACACCGTCTATTTCTGCGATGACGGGGATTTCGTCCACCATGCAGACCGTCTCCCCTGTTTTCACCACGTCACCGATTTTCTTCAGTGCCCTGAATACACCGTCTGCGGGGGCCCGCAGCACTCTCTCTTCGGTATATCCCATGCGGGGTGCCGGCTCGCTGGTATTGGGTTCGGCCTGTCCCGATAAGATGAGTCGACCCAGGTTATGCCCGCGATTGGTCTCGACCACCACGTGAACGTCCTTTCCGGCGGTGAACCCGGGGCCCAGGGCGATCACCAGATGAGCGTCGTCTATGCCGGTGCCAGTGTTGACTTTGGCCATGACGGCGTCTATCAGGATATCGGGTCTAATTTCTTCTTTAACGCCGTTGTCAGGGTCGATGAGAAGTGGTAT
>JAUXIQ010000217.1 GCA_030620925.1 Nitrospinota bacterium | reverse complement strand
TCTTTTATTTTTTGAACCTGTCTCTCATCGAAATTTTCCAGCTCGCGCTTGATTTCATCTCTCGCCGGGTCTCCAGAGTATTTTTCCATCAACTCCCGCTTCATGTTCTGTATCTGCTGGATCAGGTCGTCGATGCCGGGGATGCGCTCCCCGCTGGCGAGGTTGAAGCCGCGCTGCATGAGGGCGTTGAGTGCCCAGTTTATGTCACCGGTCTGGATGAAATAATCGGACAGGCTGTCCAACAGTTCCTGTTCGTCCAGGTCGTAAACCTGTTGGGTGCCGTCCCACTTGCTGTATATGATTCGTTTCATATTTAACCCCGATACTCTATCCGGCCTTCTTTGATTTCCTTGTTAAGCTGCTCGCTCAGATGCAGCCCCTCGAGGACGAATTCCACCCCGGAGGCGATCATGGAAGCGTTTCCGAAACACTCCAGGTTCACCACGCCGTCCATGATCTCGGTATATTTACTCACCAGGTTAGCATATTCCTTCGCCGGCTTCATATCCGAGATTTCTATGGCGTCTCCGGAGTTGAACCGGGCTATGAAGTCGGTGAAATCGTCTACCTTGAGGTATTGGTTGAACACTCTCCTGACGGCTTTCTTCATCAGGTCTTCGACTACTTTGTTTCCCCTGCCGTCCTCCACGCTCTCCAGCTCGATTTTGCCCGTGGTGGAGGGAATCGTATGGGGCAGGTCGCTGACCCGCGGCACGACCTCAGACTCCCCCAATTTTATGCTCCGCTTGAGGGCGCTGCTCAAAAGACTCTCGTAGTTGTCGATGCTCATTCGAACACTGATCCCCGAGCGCTGGTTGACATCCGGGCTGCGGCGGGCGACGCTGGATAGCTCGGCGATAATCTCTTTCATGAACATGGGTACTTGCAGCGAGAACCCCTCATCCGTGAATCGTAGGCGCTCCTGCTCCATTATTTGCACTTCATCGTCTATGTTCCTGGGATAATGCGTGCGCACCTCGGCTCCGTACCTGTCTTTGAGCGGGGTGATTATGCGGCCCCTGTTGGTGTAATCCTCTGGATTGGCAGTAGCCACCACAAGGACATCCAGGGGAAGGCGCACTTTGAAACCGCGTATCTGAATGTCTCTCTCCTCCATGATGTTGAACAGGCCCACCTGGATTTTTTCCGATAGGTCGGGAAGTTCGTTGAGGGAGAAGATGCCGCGATTGGTGCGGGGGACCAGGCCGAAATGGATGGTAAGCTCGTCTGAGAGGTATCTACCTTCCGCCACTTTTATGGGGTCCACTTCGCCGATGAGATCGGCGGTGGTAACGTCGGGGGTGGCTAGTTTTTCCCCGTATCTCTCTTCCCTGGATATCCATTCTATCGCCAGGTCGTCTCCTTTTTCTTTAAGGTTCTCCCGGCAGTTTTTGCAGATGGGGTTATAAGGGTTGTCGTTTATCTCGCAGCCGGCCACCGCGGGCACTTTTTCGTCCAGAAGATTGATCAGGCTGCGGATGATCCTGGTCTTGGCCTGGCCTCTTTCGCCCAGAAATATCATATCCTGCCCGGATAGGATTGCGTTTTCAATCTGTGGGTTGACCGTATCATCGAAGCCGATGATGCCGGGGAACAACACTTCACCCTTGCGAATTTTTACTACAAGGTTTTTTCGCATTTCTTCCTTCACGGGCAGCACTTTGTACCCGGATGCTTTCAGTTCTCCCAGGGTTGTTATCTTGTCAGCATTTTTCAATTTCGTGTCCCCTCATGGTGTTAGCCTTTGGTATGAGCAAAAAAATGGCTGGAGCCTCAAAATAAGGTTGTAAATCGATGGTACACAAAAAGATGGAGGAGCGTCAAGGTAATTATCTCCATAACTCGCTATATTCCATCAGCCGTGTCAGTGCGCGCCAGGCGCAACAGTTCTTCTCTCTCCGGCTTCGTGCTTATCCCATGAAGATAAGGTATGGAGCCCATGTCAGCGCTTGCGATTTCATGATGAAGCTTAACCATAATCTCCCGGTCAATGGATTTCGGTAGACCGTCGCAAAGCTCATGATAACCCTCTGAGCAGGAGATTTCCCCTTTTTTTATGCGTCCAATGACGTCATGGGTTTCGACCAAACGTTTTATGACCGCCACCTCGAGATCGTTGTACTCCATGCACCTGAGGTGGAATTCGGCCATGGGCCCGGAAAGCTCTGCGTGAAAGGGATCAAGGGGTTCCAGTTTTTTCCCCAGGTCGTGGAAGAGCACCGCACAACGCGCTATCTCGTCGCAAGAGGACTCGCCTCCGACGGTGACCTCCTTCAATTCCGCAGCGGTGGGGGAGGTTTCCAGAACCTGGAGCGCTACGATGGAATGCTGGAGGGGGTCCAATCCCAGATGGCCGAAATTCTGGGCTACGCCGCTCAGGTTCGTCAGTTCGATGGG
Source organism: Nitrospinota bacterium (assembly GCA_030620925.1). Taxonomy (GTDB): domain Bacteria; phylum JAUXIQ01; class JAUXIQ01; order JAUXIQ01; family JAUXIQ01; genus JAUXIQ01. Next base: position 2,088 of record JAUXIQ010000217.1, on the reverse strand, counting down.
GAGATGGGTTATCAAGGTCTCCAGATTTTTTCCCGTAAACGGTTTGCCATCAAGAAGGATGGCTTTCATGGCCTTGTAATGATCCGCCCACAGGCCGGCTTTGGCCTGGCAGATTGCAGAGGAAACCGAGCGAGAAAAATCCTCGAGGTCCTCCAGGATAAAGTGCTCCGCTTCTTTCCACAATGGGAGGTCTTCGATTTCGCCGTCTTTCGAGGTCAAAAGCACCAGGGAATCCCGGGCCTGGATGGAGCATCCGTCAGTAATAGGTTCATTGGTGCCATCCATGCGCAGAAGGGGGCCGACGGCGTAAAATTTTTCCCCCCGTTGATGAGGGCCGAAATCGAGGCGATAGCCTTTATGCCTCTGTTCTCCGATGAAAGATTTTTTGGGCTTAATGAAATATACTCGGTCGAGGAGCCCCTGCTTCAGACCTTCATAAAAATATATGCTGCCCTCATCGTGGTTACTATTGGCAGAGCATGAGAACAAACCTTCCTTAAGAATATTAATCGCCTGTTCAGTGGTGGCTTCGTGAGCGATGAACCTGTCCACGTCTATGTCAAAAGCGAGCCATGTTTCTTTGAAAATCAAAACTGAAATGTTCTCCCTTGCGGGCGGTTTTCACAGTGAGATTTTGTATTACCGATTGGGGCCTGCTGCCGCGAAGTTCTATTTCTAATTAAATCGGAAATAATTGGATTCGAATAAATTATATTCTATAAGGGCTCTTTTATCAACGGTCAAACTTTCCCGGGCACCGGGCTGCTTGAAAAAGAAAAGCGGAACAGATATGTTCCGCTTTTCTTTTCGGCAGACAGAAGGAGGATTGATTATACGGACTCTTCTTCAGGATGGCTCAGCCCGATGTCGTAGCCCATCCGCCTGGATATTTCCGCTCCCGTTTCCATAACCCGCTCTATTAACTCCGGCTTGATCTTTTCCTCACCCATGCGGGAACTTGGGCCGGATATGGTTATGCCCGCAATCACTTTGAGAGAGTAATCCCTGATGGGAACACCCACGCACTTTATGTCCGTCTCGTATTCCCCCTCGTCCACGGCGTATCCCCTGGAGCCGACGTTCTTGAGGTGCTCTATTATCTTATCCTGTTCTGTGATGGTCTTTTTCGTATAAGCTTTCAGCTCCGTCCTGCTCAGGAGTTCCTTGATCTCGTTTTCAGGCAGGAAAGCTATCTGGGATTTGCCTATGGCGGTACAGTACGCGGGCACTCGCCAACCAACGCGGGATATGATGCGGACAGACTGGGTGGTTTCCACCGTATCCAGGTAGACGATTTCTTCACCCCTGAGAACGCCCACGTAGGCGGTCTCATTGCACTTGTTCACCAGATCCTCCAACACGGGACGGGCCTGCTTAAGAAGACCCATTTTGTGAAAGAAGACCTGGCCCATTTCGAATATGCCCAGCCCCAGCCGGTAGTTGCCGGTCATTTTGTTTTGCTCGATATACCCTCTTTCTTCCAGGGTATTCAAAAGGCGCTGGACGTTCTTCTTGTGCAATTCGAGTCTATTACAGAGTTCTGTAATGCTTAGCTCATCCTCTTGATCGCTGAAAGATTCCAAGATGTCGAGGGTGTGCATCACGGATTGAACTACATACCTGCTCTTTTCTCTTTTAACCATTTCTACCTCTTTCTCATTCATAATCTTAACTTTTAAAGAATTTCTCCATTATTAAAGGAAAACCGCAACAACAACCCAAATTAATTGGTTTGGCCAGAAATAAAATCGAAAAAATGATATATTTCAATAAGATAACATTTCAGACATTAATATATATAAAAAATAGTTTTAGGCAAGTCAAGAAAAAAATTACAATAACACAAATTTATTTAAATATCGAAACAATCTCGCATCTTTCCATGGAATGTCCTACACCAGTTATTGACTTTATAACTCACTGTATCAGGGTTTGGGAGGCTCTCTTGGCTTCGTCGTAAACCAGTCTGACTGGAACCTGCTTTTCAGCGGCGAGTTGCATGCAGCTTTCGGCCTCGGGGGATGCCTTAGTTATCCTTCCTCCTGCTTTACCGAGCTTGACTTTTACTTTCCCGTAGACGGTCTCCAC